>NZ_PYIB01000096.1:0-989 GCF_009129705.1 Roseobacter sp. TSBP12 | reverse complement strand
CCGCGCGATCCTGCGCATCCTGATCGCCGAAGAGGCGCTCGCCTCGGAGAGCTGCACCTGCCTGCTGGATGAATTCACCTGGGATCAGGCGCTCGCGACCCTGCCCCGGTTCCGGACCTCAGACAATCCGCGTCTGCCCTTCAACGTGCTCGAGCTCTACGCCAAAGCCGATGCCCTTGAGGCCCAGGTTGCCGCAGGATGTGCGGAGTAAATGGGGGTCATTCGCGATATCCTGGGCCAGGTCGACGCCGCGGTGAACACCGTGGCGCAGGACGGCTTTGTCTCTTCCGCAGCCTCGGTCGGCAATGTCATCTCGGCCGGTGCGACCCTCCTCCTCGTGCTCCTGGGCATCAACGCCGTGATGCAGCTGCGCCCCCTGCCCTTCGGCGCGGGCTTTGCCTTTGGGATGAAGGTGGCACTGGTCGGGATATTCGCGCAGAGTTGGGACAATTTCAGCGTCATCTATGGCATCGTCACACAAGTGCCGGATTCTGTCGGGGCCTCGATCCTCGCGCTTACCGGCTCGGGCGACGAGGCCGGGGTCTATGAAAGCCTCGACAATATGGTCGCCCGCATCACCGCCTATGGCGACACGATCGGCGACCGGGCGGGCTGGGTTTTCGGCGCGGTCCTCGGTGCCATCTTTTTCGTCCTCTCCGCCGTCTTCGCCGCCGTCACCGCCGGGATCATCGCCTTCGCCCGCATCGTCTTCGCGCTGATGATCGTCATCGCCCCCTTCATGATCGTGACCTCACTTTTCAAGCCGACCCAATCCCTTTTCGAGGCCTGGACCCGCGCCACCATCGGCTATGCGCTCATGCCGGTCGCCGCAGCCGGAGCCGCTGGCATCATCGTTGCGATCGCCGAGGCCATCGGGGACGCCTCCGCCGATCCGGGCGATGTTGAGACCGTCAGCCTCATCCTGCCCTTCCTCGTGATCCTGATCCTCAGCGCCGGGATCATGGCCTCGGTCCCCTACATCGCCTCCA
>NZ_PYIB01000095.1:0-1385 GCF_009129705.1 Roseobacter sp. TSBP12 | reverse complement strand
TTTTCGGAAAGTTGGAACAAGAAACGCTTGGCCGATGCTGGGCTCATCCTACCCGAATTTGTGCAGGACAATCATTCCCTCTCGCGCGAAGTCGGAACCGTGCGCGGCCTGCATTTTCAATCTCCGCCACATGCGCAAGGCAAATTGGTGCGCTGTGGACGCGGTAAGATTTTTGATGTCGCGGTAGATGTCCGCAAAGGCTCGCCGAGCTATGGCCAATGGTATGGCGAGGAACTGTCTTTCGACAATGGCGTTCAGCTTTGGATCCCCGCGGGCTTTCTCCACGGGTTCATGACCTTGGAGCCGGACAGCGAGATCGTTTACAAATGCACCGATCACTACGCGCCCGACTGCGATGGCGCGGTGAAGTGGGACAGCTGTGGGATTTCCTGGCCGATTGAGGAGATCACCCCCGTCATCTCCGAGAAAGATGATCAGGCGCAGACATTTGAGATGTTTGAAACGCCATTCGTATATGAGGCCACAGCATGAAAATTTTGATCACAGGCGGCGCCGGGTTCATCGGCTCTGCCGTTGTGCGTTTGGCCATTGCGCGTGGACATGAGGTGGTCAATGTCGATGCGCTGACCTATGCGGCCTGCCTCGACAATGTGGCCTCTGTCTCAGACAGCCCTCTCTATGCGTTTGAGCAAGTCGACATTCGAAATCGCGCTGGATTAGACACTGTTTTTGCCACGCACAAACCTGATGTGGTGATGCATTTGGCCGCCGAAAGCCATGTCGACCGCTCGATCGACGGGCCGGGTGATTTCATCGAAACCAACATCTCCGGCACCTTCAACATGCTTGAGGCGGCGCGCAAATATTGGGTAGAGGCGGGCAAACCGGAGGGCTTTCGGTTCCACCATATCTCCACCGACGAAGTCTTTGGCTCCCTGCCAAACGACCGCTCGGTGATGTTCACCGAAGAAACCCCCTACGACCCGCGTTCGCCCTATTCCGCCTCGAAAGCCAGTTCGGATCATCTGGTGCGCGCTTGGCACGAAACCTACGGCCTGCCGGTGGTTTTGACGAATTGCTCAAACAATTATGGCCCATTCCACTTCCCGGAAAAACTGGTCCCGGTGATCATCCTCAACGCCCTCGCTGGCAAAGATCTTCCGATTTATGGCGATGGCTCGAACATCCGCGATTGGCTTTATGTGGAAGACCACGCCGATGCGCTGTTGCTGGTCGTTGAAAAAGGCGCGTTGGGCCGCAGCTACAATATTGGCGGTGAGAATGAGCGCAGCAACCTTGAACTGGTCAAAAGCCTTTGCGCCATTCTGGACGATAAAAGACCCAAATCCAGTGGAAGCTATGCCGATCAGATCACCTTTGTGACCGACCGTCCCGGCCATGACGCGCGTTATGCGATTGATCCC
>NZ_PYIB01000094.1:0-83432 GCF_009129705.1 Roseobacter sp. TSBP12 | reverse complement strand
CTAGCGAACTACGGAGTTGCCGAACGTGCCGGGAGAATTTTGTGCACCGAATTGGTCGGACCGCGCGGGCGGGCCGCGCCGGCAAAGCGATTGCGTTTTGTGCGCCTGACGAGCTTGGCGATTTCCGCGCGATTGAAAAAGTGATGAAACTGTCGATCCCGATTGCCACGGCGGCCTCTTGGGCCCATGCCGACGCGAAAGCCCCGGCAAAGGCCAAACAAGGCGGCGGTCGTCGTCGGGGTGGTCCCGGTGGCGGCGGCGGCTTTGGCGGCGGCAATGGTGGCGGTCAGCGTCGCGGCGGCGGTGGCTTTGGCAAACCCGGCGGCGCGCCGAAAGCGGCCAATGGCGGACGCCCCCAGCGCAACCGTGGTCGTAGCGCTGAGGCGTAAATCGGCATTAAGAACCTGATAGAATTGAAAAAAGAAGCGGCTTTGGCCGCTTCTTTTGCGTTTGGATCAGAGGCCTGATCTCTTAGATAGCCTCGCGAACAAGGCAAAGCGACCCTTTAGGTCACCTCATGCTCCAAATGCAATTTCATCGAAATCAGCACATGTTGCAGTTCAAGCGTCTCACGCAAAAGCCGTTTTGCTTCGTTGATGGTGATGATCCCATCCTCGATGGCACCGGAATATTCGGCCATCAGCATCGCAAAACGCTGCGACAGGGCCACGACATCGGTGTTGACTCCACCGTTGCCCGCACGCGCGCCCTCGTTGCGCGCCGCATCATAGGAGAGGGCCACGCCTTTCAGTTCTGCCAAGGCGGAAGTGACATGTGGGTAGCTCGCCGCCGATTCCAGTTGGGCCACAGCGTCCACGGGCATAAAACGATCAGCATGTTCCTCAGACGTTGAATAATACCGACCTAAAGTGGCCTTGGATTTTCCAGTCAAGGCACATGCGGCCTCAAGCCCAACGTCTTTGACCAAAGCCTCAGTGTGCTTTTTCAAATAATTTCCAGCTGCGTCCATAAACACCGTCCTAACACGAACCACGACCCATTCTTTGGGACATTCCCCCGATGGGGAATTCACCCCACCCTTTCCCATTAAATTCCTAAATATCACATGACATACAAGTGTCTACCTGCCGTTGCAGGGAATTCATCAGTATCCGATGCCTTAAAACATCGGGTCGGGTGGAAGCCAGTTTGGGAAGGACGTTGCGTCAACACTGTCAGATCTCGGCACCCTCATCCCCTGCCCATCTGGGCAACCGCCGGTTCTTACTTGGATGTGTCCCCCTCTTCCGGCTTCCACCCGTTCGTGTTCCGAGGTGGCCTTACTATACATTCTGACCGCGAGAACGGGTAGAATTTTTCGCTTAGCCCCCCCGAGGCATCTTGATCCCAACCAGCCCTTTCTGGCACACCGCCGCCATGGCAAAACTCTATTTCCAATATTCCACGATGAACGCAGGCAAATCGACCCTGCTGCTTCAGGCGTCTTATAATTATCGCGAACGCGGTATGGAGACCTATTTGATCACGGCGCGGTTTGATCATCGCGCCGGAGAAGGTCACATCGCCAGCCGGATCGGCATCGGCGAAGAGGCGGATACGTTTGACGAGGGTGATGATCTGTTTGCCAAGATCAACGATCGCCTGGCGCAAGGCTCCGTGGCCTGCGTCTTTATCGACGAAGCCCAGTTTTTGACCAAGGATCAGGTCTGGCAATTGGCCCGCGTGGTCGATGATTTGAACGTACCGGTGATGGCCTACGGCTTGCGCGTCGATTTTCAGGGCAATTTGTTTCCCGGCTCTGCCGCCCTTTTGGCGCTGGCTGACGAGATGCGCGAAGTGCGCACGATTTGCCATTGCGGGAAAAAAGCAACGATGGTGGTGCGCATGTCGGAGAGTGGCATGGTGTTGACCGAAGGGGCGCAGGTCGAGATTGGCGGTAACGAGCGCTACGTGTCGCTGTGCCGCCGCCATTGGCGCGAGGCCGTGGGCGATCGGGCCGATTGAGCCCGATCTGAGTGTTTAGGTCACGGTAAAGACAGCGGCAAAGATCAATGCATCCGCCCGCCGTTGGGCACCGACAGGTTGGGCTGGGCCAAAACCACCGCACCGTTTTCATCGGGAAAACCCAACACCAAGACTTCCGACATGAAGGGGCCGATTTGGCGGGGTGGAAAATTCACCACCGCCATGACCTGTTGGCCAATCAGGGTTTCGGGCGTGTAATGCACGGTGATCTGGGCCGATGTTTTTTTCTCGCCCACATCAGGCCCGAAGTCGATCCACAGCTTGATCGCGGGCTTGCGCGCCTCGGGGAAGGGTTCGGCGCGCAGGACGGTGCCGACGCGTATGTCGACGGCGAGAAAATCGTCAAAACTGATAGGATCGCTCATCAGGCCAGTTCCTCGTCGCGTGTGATCGCAGCGGCAACGGCGCGCTCCATCAGAGGCACGAATCCGTCCGTCTCATCCATCAAGACCCGCAGCGCCTCGGCGGTGACGCCCCCCGGAGAGGTCACGTTGATGCGCAACTGTGCCGGGCCTTCGTCCGAGTCTTCGGCCAATTGCCCTGCGCCACCCACGGTCGCTTTGGCCAATTGCATCGCCATATCTGCGGACAAACCCGCCTTTTCACCGGCCAAAGCCATAGCTTCGATGAGGTGGAACACATAGGCCGGACCACAGCCGGAAATCGCCGTCAAAGGCCGGATTTGCGCCTCGGTGTCGAGCCGCACCACCTGTCCCACTGCTTTGAGCAAGCCTTCGGCCATATCAAGGGCAGCACCCGAAACCTTGGCATTGCCAACGATCCCGGTGATGCCGCGCCCGATGGCGGCGGGGGTGTTTGGCATGGCGCGAATGATCGGCGTGTCTGCGCCCAACATGGTCTCATAAGTGGCAATGGAAATCCCGGCGGCCACGGTCAGGAACACAGTGTCGCCATTGCCAAGCTTTTGCAGCGTGGGCAAGGCATCGCCCATCATTTGCGGTTTGACCGCGACCAAAACGATGGCGGGATTGGCGGGCAGATCGGTGTTGAGCGCCACGCCGGTCGATTGCAGCCACTCAGAGGGATGTGGATCAAGCACGGTGACCGAGCTGGGCGGCAGACCACCCGCGAGCCAGCCCTTGAGCATGGCCGAGCCCATTTTCCCGCAGCCCAAAAGCACGAGCCCTCGTGTTTTCAAATCGTCCATGATCGTATCCTTCACCTTGGCCAAAAAAAGACCCCCTGAGGGGTCAGGGGGCACTTTATCAATCCTCATTCCGAGTGCAACGCACTGAGGCCTTGCGTTTCTGCGCGGGCACCTTGCCCGACGCTCTCATGGGGCCTTGCATTTCTGCGCGCAGCTTACGCCCGACCATAGGCCTCGCAAATGGCGACTTCCATCGCCTCGGCGGGCGTCCGATCCGACCAAGCGGCCAATTGGAAGGCCGGGTAAAACCGCTCAGACGCGCCCACTGCAGCCCCGATCAGACGGTCGACCTGTTCCGGCCCAGCGATTTGACCGCCCGAGAGCACCAAACCATAACGATAAACCATCAGATGTTGTTCCGGCCAATAGGTGAAAGCGCCAGTCCAAATCTGATCATTGGCGCGATTGAGCACCTCATAGATGTGCGGCAGCTTGTCTTCGGGCGGCTCCATTTCAAAGGTGCAGATCAGACGCAGGGTCTCGTCAAAATCAGACCATGCGAGCGTGAGCGAATAGGTGCGCCACTGACCCTCGACCGCCATGGCGATCTGATCTTCGGTCACCCGATCGAATTCCCAATCATTGTGTTCGGCCAAATGCTCGCACAGGTCGATCGGATGGATTTCGCTGGAAAAATTTTGCTCAATAAACGACATACGCGGCCTCGTCTGTTTGCGTCCTGTGGCCTGCGCGACATCCCCGTAACGACCACTAAGACTTGGTGCCTGCTCTAGGGGCGGCGGGTTTACCGCGTTCCCTTACCAGATATGGTGTGCGCAAAGCACTGGGCCTGTAAAGCGAAATATTTATGTTATCCCCAGCAATCGACGCTCATCCACAGCTTGCCCATTTTTTTCCACAGAGCTGTAACCCCGCCTGTGGACAAGAAAAAAGGCCCCCGAAACGGGAGCCTGATCGCCGGGCACAGGCCCGGTCATAATGCTGGAAAAGGCGGTCGGTTTGACCCGAGCCCCTCAGACCTTTTTCTTGCGTTCCATCATGTCGAGCCGTTTTTTCAACTCTTCATTCTCTTCGCGGGCCTTTTGCGCCATGGCGCGCACCGCGTCGAATTCATCGCGGGTGACGAAATCGCGGTCGGCCAACCAGCGGTCCACCAAACCTTTGAGCGCGGTGTCCGCCTCTTCTTTCGCTCCCTGAGCCACGCCCATGGCGTTGGTCATCAACTGGGAGATGTCATCGAGGATCTTGTTGCGGGTTTGCATGGCTGTCTCCGAAACGCATTCGTGAATATCTCTTCCCTATATGGGGGGCAAAAGGGCAAATCACAAGGTTGACTTCCCCGCCGCTCTTGAGACAGTTGCGCCATGTTTCAAATGATCCCCGCCGTGATACAATTCCCCGACCTGTCGCCCATCTTGTTTGAGCTGGACCTTGGACCGATTCACTTTGCGCTGCATTGGTATGCGCTGGCCTATATCGGTGGTTTTCTGATCGGCTGGCTGCTGATCATGCGCGCGCTCAAAACGCCGCGGCTTTGGCCGAATGACACTCCACCGATGGATCGCAGCGCGTTCGAAGACCTGCTGACATGGCTGATTTTGGGCGTCATCGTCGGCGGGCGTCTGGGCTATGTGTTGTTTTACAAACCGGGTTATTACCTCTCCCATCCGATTGAAATCCCGATGGTGTGGCAAGGCGGCATGGCCTTTCATGGCGGTTTCATTGGCGTCGTGATTGCCGCAGCCCTGTGGGGCCGCAAACACAAAGTGCCGCTTGGCTCGCTCGCCGACATGTTGGCGATGGCCACGCCTCCGGGCCTGATGCTGGGGCGGATCGCCAATTTCGTGAATGCGGAATTGTGGGGCAAACCGTGGGACGGCCCTTGGGCGGTGATTTTTCCCGGCGATGCAGCACAGGCCTGTGCCACACTGAGCGCCCCCTGCGCCCGCCACCCCTCGCAACTCTATGAGGCGGGGATGGAGGGGCTGATTCTGGGCAGCCTGTTGTTGGTGATGGTTTGGGGATTTCGCGCCTTCAAACGTCCGGGCCTTGTCGCGGGCGTGTTTTTTGCGGGCTATGGCCTATCGCGCTTTATCGTTGAGTTTTTCCGCCAAGCCGACGGCCAATTCATCACCGCAACCAACCCCAACGGCGCCGTGTTTGCCGGGATGCAAATGGGCCAACTTCTGTCCCTGCCGATGATCCTGATCGGCGTGTTTTTCGCCGTCCGGGCGCTGCGTGGACCGCGCCCCGCATGACCCAGATGACGCCGCTTGCCGATCTTTTGATCCGTCGTATTCGCCATGCCGGACCGATGTCTTTGGCGGACTTCATGTCCGACTGCCTGCTGCATCCCGACCACGGCTATTACACCACGCGCGATCCCTTGGGCGCAGGCGGAGATTTCACCACAGCGCCGGAAATCAGCCAGATGTTTGGCGAGATGATCGGGCTATGTTTGGCGCAAAGCTGGCTAGGCCAAGGCGCGCCCACGCCGTTTACCCTCGCCGAGATCGGCCCCGGACGCGGCACCTTGACGGCCGACATTTTGCGCGTGACCAAAGCCGTGCCGGGCCTGCACGCCGCAATGAAAGTACATTTGATCGAGGCCTCTCCCACCCTGAAAGCCGCGCAGGCCAAGACGTTGGCCGCCTATAACGTCACATGGCTTGAGAGTGTGGCGGACCTGCCCGAGTTGCCTTTGTGGCTGGTCGCCAACGAGTTTTTCGACGCCCTGCCGATCCGCCAGTTCACCCGCGATGGCGCGGGCTGGCGCGAGACACATGTGGGATTGCTCAACGGTGCCTTGACCCTTGGCCTCTCCGCCGCCACCCCCATGCCAGAGCTGGCACACAGATTGAACGACACCAAAGACGGCGACATCGTCGAGACCTGCCCCGCAAGCACGCCGATTGTGACCGAGATCGCCACGCGCATTGCACGACATGGCGGTGCGGCGCTCTTTGTCGATTATGGCGATTGGCGCTCGCTGGGGGATACGTTTCAGGCGCTTGAGGCGCATCAGATGGTCGATCCTCTCATTCGGCCCGGTTGCGCCGACCTCACCGCCCATGTGGATTTCGACGCCTTGGCGCGCGCGGCGCAAAGTGCAGGCGCGGTGGCATCTCAGATGATCCCGCAAGGGATGCTCTTGGGACGGCTCGGGATCTCCGCGCGCGCCGAAGCGCTTGCCACAAAGTTGAGCGGTGATGCCCTTAAATCTCACATCGCCGCATTTGACAGGTTGACCTCACCCGCAGAAATGGGAACGCTTTTCAAAGCACTCGCCCTCGCCCCCACAGCCAAATTACTGCCTCCAGGATTTGACGCATGAGCCTTGAAATCATCACCTCCGACGCGCTCAATGGCGTGACACACGGGTTTTTCACCCGCAAAGGCGGGGCCTCTTCGGGGGTGTTTGAGGGGCTGAACTGTGGGCTTGGCTCCACCGATCAATCCGACATCGTAAAAATCAACCGCGCGCGGGTGGCCAAGGCCATGGATCTGACACCGGATCAGCTCTGCGCCGCGCATCAAATCCACTCCGCCGATGTGGCGATTGTCACCGGACCGCAAAGCGGCGATGTTCCAAAGGCCGATGCTTTGGTCACCGATCAACCGGGATTGGCCTTGGTGATCCTCACCGCCGATTGCCAGCCGGTGCTGTTTGCCGATCGTGACACCGGCGTCATTGGCGCGGCCCATGCTGGGTGGAAAGGCGCGGCGGCCGGAGTGTTGGAGGCCACGATTGAAGCGATGGAAACATTGGGGGCAAAACGGGAGGCGATCACCGCCGTCATCGGCCCGTCGATTTCCCAACGCGCCTATGAGGTTGGTCCTGAATTCTTTGAAGATTTCTATGCCGAGAACCCGATCTACGCGCGGTTTTTCACCAATGGCTCAGGCGACCGCTACCTCTTTGACCTTCCGGCTTTTGGGTTATATCGCCTGCGCGAAGCGGGGGTTGGCCATGCCGAATGGACCCGCCATTGCACCTATTTCGACCCGTCCCGGTTTTATTCCTACCGCCGCTCGGTGCATCGCAAAGAGGCGGATTACGGGCGACTCATATCGGTGATCCGGCTTTAAGACGACCGAACTTTCGGGCCTGGGGCAGGCGCGGCCCCGGCGCATTGTGGCACGAATGCGGCGTAGCCTTGCCCTATTTTTGCCCGAAACAATCCCCAAAACTTGCGCCTATTGTTTCCAAGGTTTGGAAATTAACCTTACATTCTCCATGGTTAACGCGACATCTCCGCTCTGCGCACCATCGACATACTCTCCCACACATCTCGCCAAATTTTCTGCCCCATACGCCGCATTTTTGCCGAAGCCTCCCTGCATATTGGCAGCAACAAAACGGTAAACCGGGCCGAGCGCCCCGATGACATAAAGTGAGAGCAGAGATGAAAAACCGCCGTTGGATGAAATCAATGATCGCCGAAGCCAAAAAGACCGACGTGCAAATGCCATGGGCCCGTGGCCTACGCCGCGATGCGTTCATTGCCAAAAAGACCGGCGTACGGTCGATGAAACTCGTCGCTTCGGCCTAAATCGATTCGCCGCTTTTTCCTTCGGACAGGGGCGCAGCGGGTAAGGTCACCGCAGGATTGCATCAGATTTGAGAAACAATGAAACGGCGGGCCAGCGGACTGGGTCCGCCGTTAACCGTAATTAGATAAAATTTTTGACAATGCATACGAAACCGGGTGATCGTTGACGCACTGTTCCGGTGGGGGCCGACACAGTGACGAGGTGACCTATGTCGCAGCCCCTAAGAGGTGCATCCATAGCGATGCGCCAGGCCCATACCGTTGCCGATCCGGGTCTCTCTCATCATGACAGATCAGGTCAGCCCGCGTGGACGGTGAGGCGCACCCGTCCCTATGAACGCCCCGCCGATCAGCCCACCGTCATGCGGCGCAGCTATGATATTCAATGGCTTGCAGCAAACGGTGACATTCGCGATGCGGCGCTGTCGGCCCCGGCCCTGCCCATCTTTGAAGCCGCCTTTAATGCCTTTGCCCGTGGCGCGTTGATCCCCACCCCCATGGGACCCGTCGCGATCGAAGACCTGCTGCCCGGCGATCAAGTGGAGACCGTCGAAGGCGATGTGCAGACGGTAAGATGGATCGGCTCGATGCAGATCGACACAGGTGGCACACGCGCGCAGGACGCAAAACCTGAACGCCTGTACCGGATCACCGCCGACACCTTTGGTCTTGGCCGCCCGTCACCGGATTTGATGCTGGGGGCAGGCGCTCGCTATCTCTACCGCGCCCAGGCGCTCAAATCCTATCTTGACACGACCCAAGCGCTGGCCCCTGTGCCCAGTCTGGTGGATGGGGTTTCTGTGATCGAAGTGACGCCGATGTCCTCCGTGCGCAGCTACCATATTGGCCTCAGCCAGCATCGGTTGATCCGCGTCAACGGGGTCGAACTTGAGAGCTATCATCCGGGCACCACGGCGTCGCGCCAATTGCCAAGCGAGCTGCGGGCGCAATTCATGGCGCTGTTTCCGCATTTGGACGGGCTTGGGGCCTTTGGCGCGATGTCCTATCCGCGCCTGTCACCGACCGATTTGATCATGTTAGACAAAGCCTGATCGCCGCAGATCTCCACGCCTTTCGATCCCAATCCCTCCAGGTGGCGATCAAAGAAAACGGCCCGGCCAAAAGGCACGGGCCGTTTTTCATCTATGGGGTGGACAGGCCGCGTTAGGCGTTTTGCGCCAAACGGGCTTCGAGCACTTCAAATGGCACACCCGGTTCATCCTTGGCACAGCGGATCACCAGTGAGGTTTTGACGCTGGCGACATTCTCGGTCGACAACAGCTCTCCGGTGAGGAAACTTTGAAAGGTCGACAGGTCGGGTGCCACGCATTTGAGGATGAAATCCACCTCGCCGTTCAACATGTGACATTCGCGGACCAAGGGCCATTCGCGGCATTTCGCTTCGAATTTCGACAGATCGACCTCGGCCTGACTTTGCAGCCCGACCATGGCAAACACCTGAACCTCAAAATTCAGTGCCCGCGCATCGACGACCGCGTGGTAGCCTTTGATGTAGCCGCTCTCTTCCAAGGTGCGCACCCGGCGCAGGCAGGGCGGCGCGGAAATCCCCACACGTTTGGCCAACTCAACGTTGGTCATCCGACCGTCGGCCTGTAATTCAGCAAGGATTTTACGGTCGATGTCGTCGAGCTTGTGAGGGGGCATGTTTTTCTCCGGTCTTTTTGGCCAAATCGGGCATGTTTTTCGAAACATGTGCGCAGGCGGCTCCGCGCGCAACATTCTTTCTCATTTAAGCAAGATCATTTCAAGAGGATTTCACCGAAGAGATGATCAAGATCGCAGCACATGCCCATGCTTTCAGCCAAAATCGGCCAAATCCGCCATCAAAACGGACCTTATTCCGCTGAATGGGGCAACACGGTCGCACAAGCGCTGCGCCGTTTTGAACGCCCATCCGCGCAGAAAGGAACAGCCAACGGGGTTTGCGCTACGCCGCAGTCATGCCTATATCGGAGCCAACACGACAGATCCCAAGAAAGAGGCCCCAAAATGGCGGACACGAAACACACCAAAGTTCTGATCATCGGGTCAGGTCCGGCGGGTTACACGGCGGGCGTTTATGCCTCCCGCGCGATGTTGTCTCCGATCCTTGTGCAAGGAATGGAGCCGGGCGGGCAATTGACCACCACGACCGAGGTCGAAAACTGGCCGGGCGAAAGCGAAATTCAAGGCCCCGAGTTGATGGTCAAGATGCAAGAGCACGCCAAAGCCATGGGCACGGAGATCATTTCCGACCTGATCACCGAGCTCGACACCGATGTGCGCCCTTTCGTGGCCAAAAGCGACAGCGGCACGATCTACACGGCGGATGCGGTGATTTTGGCCACGGGGGCGCGGGCAAAATGGCTTGGGCTCGACTCTGAGGAGGCGTTCAAGGGCTTTGGCGTCTCGGCCTGTGCCACCTGTGACGGGTTCTTTTACCGCGGCATGGAGATCGTTGTGATCGGCGGCGGCAATACGGCAGTCGAAGAAGCGCTGTTTTTGACCAATTTCGCCTCGAAAGTGACGCTGATCCATCGCCGCGACAGCTTGCGGGCGGAAAAAATCCTGATTGATCGGTTGATGAAGAATGAGAAAATTCATCCGCTCTGGAATCACGAATTGGTTGAAGTTTTTGGCGACGAAGCCCCGCTCAAAGGCGTCAACGGCGTGCGCGCCCGCAATGTCAAAACCGGAGAAATCACCGAAATTCCGGCCAAAGGCGTGTTTGTCGCCATTGGGCACGCTCCCGCGACGGAGTTGGTCAAGGGTAAATTGGAACTGCACAACGGCGGCTATGTGAAGGTGAAACCGGGATCGACCGAAACCTCAATCCCCGGTGTGTTTGCAGCGGGTGATTTGACCGATCACAAATACCGCCAAGCGGTGACAAGCGCAGGCATGGGCTGTATGGCCGCCCTTGACGCCGAACATTGGCTTGCCGCCCAAGAGTAAGCTCCGCCATGCCACATACTGCCCGCCCGAAACTGAGTCGCTCCCACGGGCGGCCCGGTCTCTGACGGGCAGCATGCGGTGTCTATGAAAATGACGAAACCGGGATATTGATCTCTCAAGATCGACATTTGTCGGAAAATTGGTCGGAATAGATCAAAGAATGAGGCCTTTGAGCCTCATTTCATCTTTCTGCACCTGCAGCATGTTGATTTTCATGCCGAGCTCAGGCTAATCGGACGAGATTGACCCGATCAGGGTCAATTATTGTACATCGTCGAACTGTCCAGCCAAAAAAGGCCTTCCGTATGTCCCAAAACCTTGCACCGATCCCTGAGCTTTACGTCTCTTATGAGAGCGCACAAAAGCTGAAAGTTGAGGCCGCCAATCTCGTAAGCTGGGACTTGACCCCGCGCCAGATTTGCGACCTTGAGTTGCTGATGAACGGTGGGTTTAACCCGCTCAAAGGGTTTCTGACCGAGGCCGATTATGATGGTGTCGTCGACAACATGCGTCTGGCGGACGGAACGCTTTGGCCGATGCCGATCACACTGGATGTGTCCGAAGCCTTCGCTGAAGCCCTCGAAGACGGCCAAGACATCGCGCTGCGCGACCAAGAGGGCGTGATTCTTGCGACGATGACGGTCACCGATAATTGGGTGCCGAACAAAGCGAAAGAGGCCGCGAGCGTCTTTGGCGCGGATGATGACGCCCACCCGGCCGTGAATTACCTTCACAACACCGCCGGCAAAGTCTACCTCGGCGGTCCGATCACCGGCATTCAACAGCCGGTGCATTACGATTTCCGTGGCCGTCGCGACACGCCGAACGAACTGCGTGCCTATTTCCGCAAAATGGGCTGGCGCAAAGTTGTGGCCTTCCAAACCCGCAACCCGTTGCACCGCGCGCACCAGGAACTGACCTTCCGCGCCGCGAAAGAAGCCCAGGCCAACCTTTTGATTCATCCGGTCGTTGGCATGACCAAACCGGGCGACGTGGATCACTTCACCCGCGTGCGTTGCTACGAGGCCGTGCTGGACAAATACCCGGCCTCGACCACTGCGATGTCGCTTTTGCCGCTGGCCATGCGTATGGCGGGTCCCCGCGAAGCTGTGTGGCACGGCTTGATCCGCGCCAACTACGGCTGTACCCATTTCATCGTCGGTCGTGACCACGCAGGCCCCGGCAACAATTCCAAAGGCGAAGATTTCTATGGCCCCTATGATGCGCAGGACCTGTTCCGCGAGCATCAAGAGGAAATGGGCATCGAAATGGTCGACTTCAAACACATGGTTTGGGTCCAGGAGCGCGCTCAGTACGAAGCCATTGACGAGATCGAAGACAAGGATAAAATCACCATCCTGAACATCTCCGGCACCGAACTGCGTCGTCGCTTGGCCGAAGGTCTTGAAATCCCGGAATGGTTCTCTTTCCCGGAAGTTGTGAAAGAGCTGCGCCGCACCAAACCGCCGCGCTCTAAACAGGGGTTCACCGTGTTCTTCACCGGTTTCTCTGGCTCTGGCAAATCCACCATCGCCAACGCTTTGATGGTTAAACTGATGGAAATGGGCGGGCGCCCGGTCACGCTCCTCGATGGCGACATCGTGCGTAAAAACCTGTCCTCTGAGCTGGGTTTCTCGAAAGAGCACCGTGACCTGAACATCCGCCGCATCGGCTATGTTGCCTCTGAGATCACCAAAAATGGCGGCATCGCCATCTGTGCGCCGATCGCACCCTATGCAACGACCCGCCGCGCCGTGCGCGAAGATGTCGAAGCCTTTGGTGCCTTTGTCGAAGTCCATGTCGCGACCTCGATCGAAGAATGTGAAAAACGTGATCGCAAGGGGCTCTACAAACTGGCCCGCGAAGGCAAGATCAAAGAATTCACCGGGATTTCAGATCCTTACGATGTCCCGGAAAAACCCGAACTGCGCGTGGATACGGTTGGTGCCGATGTCGACAACTGTGCGCATCAGGTGATTTTGAAACTCGAAGCCATGGGTCTGATTGCCGCTCAATAACAACCCAACGCCTTTGTCATGAAAAAGCCCCGGTCCTGAGGATCGGGGCTTTTTGCGTAATCAGCGCGAGAGATCTCAGCGCAGTGACATCCGTTTGAGCAGATTGTCTTTCAAAATGAACTGATGATAGAGCGCCGCCGCGACGTGAACGAGGATGAGCAGGACGGTCAGGTTGACCAAAACCTCATGGACGTCGCCTGCAATCTTGACCCCAAGGAACCAAGCGGACGCCCCCGCCATTGGCGTCAGGATCATGGTCGCATACAGACCGACATGCACGAGTTGCGCGGCTTTTTCCATCAAAGGGTGCGGCGCGGGCGGCATGGCGGGCGCGCCTTGGATCAGACGAACAAGGACGCGCAGGATCATCAAGACAAGCGTGACAACACCCACGATCACATGGAATTTGGCGGTGAGAGTGTCATTCACCCCCGTCTTCAAGAACGCATCAAGCGCACGCCCCATGCCATCAGAGACGATATAGTTAAACGCAAAGGTCAAAACGACGGCCCAGTGCAACAGCTTTTGCAGCATGGAATAAGATTGGGAGGTTTTCATATGACGCTCACTCTCAGGTCAGTTGGGGAAAGACCGAGCGTGCCGGCTCGGTGGTGCCTGACCTAGAGATAGGGATAAAAGCCCCCCAAGCGCAAATACTGTTTTGGCTTTTTAGGGGGACTATACCTTGGGTTTACCCGGTTTGGCGCAGGATTCGGGTCTTTAAAGTCTTTTGCATCTTTCCTGAATCAGGAAATTTGCAAAAGTCCCACGCGCCTTCGAAGTTGCGGGCGCTTTGCTCCTGATCTTAATCAGATCAAAAGCAAAACGCTTTAGTGCACATTCACCGGCGCGTAGTCATGTTCACGCGCCAAAGCGAAAGCCAAAGGAAGATTGGCAACAAGCGCAAGCCGTGTGCCCTCAGCGTCATTCACCGAATAGATATGGTCGAGACCCTCGGCCTGACTTTGCACCTCTTTGGGCAAATCAGACACGGCAACGGGACGTACATAGACAATTTTTTCCTCTGATCCGACGCCTGCCGCCGGGAAATGTGGGTATGAAGCATTCATGGGCTTATCCCTTCCGTATTTGAATGGTTTGAACAACGCTTTCGGCCACGGCGCGATTGAGATCTATGTGCAATAGCCCGTTTTCCGTTGACGCACCGGTGACTTCGACCCCATCGGCCAACACGAAAGCACGCTGAAACTGACGGCCCGCGATGCCACGATGTAGGAAAACCCGCGTCTCCGCATCCTCGGCTTGGCGTCCACGCACAACCAATTGCCGGTCCTCCAGCGTGATCGACAGGTCCGCATCCGAAAACCCAGCCACGGCAAGGGTGATCCGATAGGTGTGATCGGAGGATTGTTCAATATTATAAGGCGGATAAGCCCCCGCGTCCGATTTTGCGGTGCGTTCCACCAAACGTTCCAATTGGTCGAAGCCCAATAAAAACGGATGGGCGCCAAAACTTACTTTCGTCATTACACGTCCTCTCCCAGAAGCGACTGTGTTCCATCAAGGGCCCCAAAAGCGGCGGCCCTTTGGTTAAGATATGGGAGTTGCAACGCGGGCTTCAAGAGAGGCGAGCAGAGTGCTTTGAGTTTTGAAAGTTTAGGAGTAGAGTTGAAACAGACCGTGCGCCCGCAATATTGGCGGCGACAACAGACCAGAAAAACAGATAGAGACAACGCGATGAACGTGTCCAACCGAATGGATCATAACGACGTGCTTCGGGTGAAACTTGAAGTGCTCAAACGCGAACATCGTGATCTTGATGTCGCCATTGAAGCGATGCAGCAAACCGGTCATTTGGATGCCCTGCGGCTTCAGCGAATGAAAAAGCAAAAGCTGTCGCTCAAGGACCGGATCGCGGTCATCGAAGATGAAATCACTCCAGATATCATCGCCTGAAGCGGCTTTTCCAAACGTCCCGTTGCGAAAAATCGGCTGCACGTTATAAGGCGGGCGAGTGCAACACATCGCGAACCTATCTTCTGAGGGATCAATCATATGAGCGTCGACGTCGGCATCATTATGGGCAGCCAATCCGATTGGCCGACCATGAAACGCGCAGCGGAAATTCTGGACGAATTGGGCATCTCTTATGAGGCAAAAATCGTCTCCGCCCACCGCACGCCGGACCGGCTTTGGAGCTATGGCAAAGAGGCTGCAGACCGGGGTCTCAAAGTGATCATCGCGGGGGCCGGCGGGGCGGCGCATTTACCCGGCATGATGGCGTCGAAAACCCGCATCCCCGTGGTCGGCGTGCCGGTGCAAACCCGCGCCTTGTCCGGCGTTGATAGCCTCTATTCCATCGTTCAAATGCCCAAGGGCTTTCCGGTCGCCACCATGGCCATTGGCGAAGCGGGCGCAGCCAATGCCGGCCTGATGGCCGCAGGCATTTTGGCGATCACCGATGCGGGTTTGGCCGTGCGCCTGGATGCGTGGCGCGACGCCCTCTCTGCCTCTATCCCGGATGAGCCCACGGATGACTGATGTGACCCCCCTCCCCTCTGGCACAACCATCGGCATTTTGGGCGGTGGTCAACTGGGCCGCATGTTGTCGGTCGCCGCCTCCCGTCTGGGATTCAAAACCTGCGTGTTCGAACCCGGCGGCGATTGCCCGGCCTCCCATGTCGCCAACGCTCATGTCCAGGCTGGCTATGACGACGTCGAGGCATTGAAAACATTCGCGCAGTCGGTCGATGTGGTGACCTATGAGTTCGAAAACGTGCCAACGTCGGCGCTTGATCTGATCGAATCCATCGTTCCGATCCGCCCAAACCGCAAAGCCTTGGCCGTGTCGCAAGACCGTTTGGCGGAAAAGGCATTTTTGTCGGGTTTGGGCCTGACGGTCGCCCCCTTTGCCGCCGTCGATGACGCGGTCGATTTGGCCGAAGCCATTGCCGAAATTGGCACCCCCGCCATCCTGAAAACCCGCCGCTTTGGCTATGACGGCAAAGGTCAGGCGCGGATCATGTCGCCCGACGATGCCCCGCAAGCGCTGGCCGATATGGCAGGCGCTTCGGCAGTTTTGGAAGGCTTCGTCAGCTTTACCCATGAGGTATCGGTGATTGCCGCGCGCGGTCAGGCGGGGGATATTTCCTGTTTCGATCCGGGTGAAAACGTCCACACCAACGGCATTTTGCACACCACCACGGTGCCCGCACGCCTCTCCCCCGCCCAACGCACCGACGCTGTGCTTTTGGCCGCTAAAATATTGAATGCGCTGGATTATGTCGGCGTCATGGGGGTCGAACTCTTTGTCACACCGCAAGGGCTTGTGGTCAATGAAGTCGCGCCGCGCGTGCACAATTCGGGCCATTGGACCCAAAACGGCTGTGTGATTGATCAGTTCGAACAACATATCCGCGCCGTGGTCGGTTGGCCCTTGGGCGACGGAACGCGCCACTCCAATGTGGAGATGCTCAATCTCATCGGCGACGATGTGGACCGCATGCCCGAGTTTGCCAAAAACAGCGCTGTCGCGATCCACCTTTATGGCAAAGCGGATGCGAAACCGGGCCGTAAAATGGGCCATGTGAACACGGTCTTGGGGCCTGCGAGCTAAACCGCTTTAGGTGACAAGGTTCTCATTGAGACGCGTGTAGGCATTAGGGTAGATCAATCGCTCAGATTGCATCCCGGTGCCCGGCGCAATCGGATAGAGCGAGGTGTATTCGGAGGCAAAAGGCGTTTCCAAACGCGATGCCGCCAGCGTTGAAAACCCAACTCGATGGAAATAGGCCGGATCACCGACAACGACCACAGCTTTGGCGCCTTCGCGCTTGGCATGGTTCATGCCACGGGTCACCAATTCACGCCCCATCCCACGTTTGTGACGGTTGGGAGAAACCGCCAAAATCGACAGCGCCCACCAATCTTGCGGCACAATCATGCGTGCGCAACAAATATAACCGATAATCCGCCCGTCTTCGACTGCCACGCGCTCCATCGCGACCGCGTCTTCCTGACGCAATGCCAGAGCAAATCGGTACATCTCCGGCCCGCCGAAAGTGCCGTCCAACAAGATGGACAGCGGCAAATCATCGTCAGAGGTCAGGGGGCGCAAGAACATGTCTATATCTCTAAAAGGGTTGTTAAAACTTTGCAGGGCGAGCGCGGGGCATGCAAGCGGCAACTGGCTTATCTTTGTAAAATCATAGGACTGAGGCGAATATGTTGTTTTTCTGGGCAGGCAGGGTGCGACATATGGCATCAAGAAAGTTTTTTCGCCCCCACCGCACTTAACGCGCCCCACATCTTTGGTGCCCGCACCAGAACCAACCCGGACAAAGAGATAAGGGCCGCCCGAAAGCGACCCTTAGATGATTTAGCGATTGGGCTGAGACCAAGCGATTTCCGAGTGGAAATCCCTTACATCATGCCGCCCATGCCACCCATGCCGCCCATGTCGGGCATACCGCCATTGCCGCCATCTTTCGACGGCTTGTCGGCGATCATGGCTTCGGTGGTGATCAGCAAACCAGCGATGGAAGACGCATCTTCCAAAGCGGTGCGGGTCACTTTGGCCGGGTCGATCACACCGAACGCGAACATGTCGCCATATTCTTCGGTTTGAGCGTTGAAGCCAAAGGTAAGGTCGGTGGATTCGCGCACTTTGCCAGCCACAACAGCGCCATCGACGCCAGCGTTTTCAGCAATCTGACGCAGCGGAGCTTCGAGCGCACGGCGCACGATGGCGATACCGGCGTTCTGATCGGAGTTTTCACCGGTCAGACCTTCGAGCACTTTACCAGCCTGAACCAGAGCCACACCACCGCCAACGACGATGCCTTCTTGGACAGCGGCGCGGGTTGCGTTGAGAGCATCGTCCACACGGTCTTTGCGCTCTTTCACTTCGACCTCGGTCATGCCGCCAACGCGGATCACGGCCACACCACCAGCGAGTTTGGCCACGCGCTCCTGGAGTTTTTCGCGATCGTAGTCAGAGGTGGTTTCTTCGATCTGGGTGCGGATCTGAGCCACGCGAGCTTCGATCTCGGCCTTGGCGCCTGCGCCATCAACGATGGTGGTTTCGTCTTTGGTGATCGAGATTTTCTTGGCGGAACCGAGCATGTCCATGGTGACATTTTCGAGTTTCATGCCGAGATCTTCGGAGATCACCTGACCACCGGTGAGGATCGCGATGTCTTGCAACATGGCTTTGCGGCGATCGCCGAAACCCGGTGCTTTGACAGCTGCGATTTTCAGACCGCCGCGCAGTTTGTTGACCACGAGGGTTGCAAGCGCTTCGCCTTCCACATCTTCAGCGATGATGAGAAGCGGCTTTTGCGACTGGATGACCTGCTCGAGAAGCGGCACCATCGGCTGCAGCGAAGAGAGTTTTTTCTCGTGCAAAAGCACGATGCAATCTTCGAGTTCTGCGATCATTTTGTCCGGGTTGGTGACAAAATACGGGGACAGGTAGCCACGGTCGAACTGCATGCCTTCGACCACGGTGGTCTCGGTTTCCATGCCTTTGTTTTCTTCGACAGTGATGACGCCGTCGTTGCCGACTTTCTGCATCGCATCGGCGATTTGACGACCGATTTCAGCTTCGCCGTTGGCGGAGATGGTGCCAACCTGAGCCACTTCGGCAGTGTCGCTCACCGGACGAGACGCGTCTTTGATCGCCTGAACGACTTTGAGGGTCGCAAGGTCGATCCCGCGCTTCAGGTCCATCGGGTTCAGACCAGCAGCAACCTGCTTGAGGCCTTCTTTGATGATCGCCTGAGCAAGCACGGTGGCGGTGGTGGTACCGTCGCCAGCTTCGTCATTGGTACGCGAGGCCACTTCTTTGACCATCTGCGCGCCCATGTTTTCGAACTTGTCTTCGAGATCAATCTCTTTGGCAACCGACACACCGTCTTTGGTGATGCGCGGCGACCCGAAGGATTTTTCGATGACAACGTTACGGCCTTTCGGGCCGAGGGTCACTTTAACAGCATCTGCGAGGATGTTCACGCCACGCAGCATGCGGTTGCGTGCATCGACGTCGAATTTGACTTCTTTAGCCATGGTAAGCTCCTGAATTCAGGTGAAAGGAAAAGGGGGGCGATCTCAGGCGATGATGCCGAGAATGTCCGACTCTTTCATGATGAGCAGTTCTTCGCCCTCAACGGTGATTTCGGTGCCGGACCATTTGCCGAACAGAACGATGTCACCTGCTTTGACGCTCGGCGCGATCAACTCGCCGCTGTCTTTACGTGCGCCTTCACCAACGGAGACGATTTCGCCTTCGGCCGGTTTTTCTTTTGCGCTATCGGGGATGATCAGGCCGCCCTTGGTTTTTTCATCGCCTTCAACGCGACGAACTACAACGCGGTCATGCAGCGGTTTAAATGCCATCTTCGAGGCTCCCTTGCTCAAAGTTTCAGTTGTCAGCACCACCTCTTTGGGTGGGCGTAAATCTTGCGTTAGCACTCACTGCCTGTGAGTGACAACGCTGCATAGTTAGGGAGGACAAGGAGAGCTGTCAACAGCCGTGATTTGAAAAATTTATGCCAAAGCCTGCGCTCAAATTGCTTGGCGACCAATGGCGAAACCACCGGTGCGCCCACGGTGCAATTTTGCAATAAACTCTAGGATTTCAAAGGTATTTCCACATTCAAGCCCGCATCTGTGAGCGCATAGACGCCGAGAGAGGCACGCATAAACCAGCCATAGTGATTGTCGGCCATGATCCGAGTCGCCTGAGCCACCCCTGTGGCTTTTGCCACCACATGACCTTTGCTCGGCCCATGTTCCAAAAGATGCGCCCGACAGCGCACGGCGTTTTGGCGATAACTCGTCACCCGCCCACCTGCCGGGGTGCCACCAAGGTTAGGATCGCCCTCGCGGGTCGCAAATTCTTTGACCAGTTTGGCAGACTTGGCCTTGTTCTTACGCGGCACAAAGGGCCGGGGATCGTGATGCACCTGCACCGCCTGCTCCGCCACATTCACCGAGATCACCCCAAGCCCCAGACGTTTGCACAGCGCGAGATTGCCTTTGAACATCCGCCAGCCCGCCTTGCCCTTCCACCGCGGCACGGCAAGGTAGACCCGATCAGTCAACGCCTGACGGGCTATGCCCTGTTGCAACAGAATCAGCGAAAACCCGGTCTTCAGCTCAATGATCACCGGGGCCTCATCTGGTTTCACCGCCATCACATCGGCGCCCCTGACCTCGGCTTTCACGTCATAACCAAGCCCCTCGAAATGGGCTTTGACGGGCGAATAAAGATCGGTTTCTTTCAGGGTCATGACGGTATCCCCTCCAATTCACACCCCATTCCGGCAACTAACGAATTCCTCATCGGGAACTTCTGCTATATCTGCGCTCATAAGATATCGCCTCGCATTTGAGAACAGAAGGGATTGACGTGAAACCGAATAAAGTTGCTGCAGTCACGATGGCATGGAATTCTCCCGTACTTCTCAAAAAATGGGTCGAGCATAACGCCGCCGCTTATGGCCGCGAAAACCTGTTTGTCATTTCTCACGGCGATGATCCGGCACAAGCCGCCGTCGCAGAGGGCACAAATTACATCACCCTGCCGCGCGAATTCAACGCGGAATTCGATGCGATCCGGTGGCGGTTCCTGTCCAACTACGCCTCCGGCCTGTTGGAATATTACAAGGTTGTTCAGGTCAACGACGTCGATGAGTTGATCGTCCTGGACCCCGAGGTGGGCACGGACCGCAAAGAGTATTTGCTGTCTTTGGCGGATCAGGGCCATTTTGCCCCTGTCGGCTATGACGTCCTGCCCCTGAATGGCGACCAAAACAATCTTGCGGGACTGGATTGGGACAAGCCTCTGTCTGAACAGGCGCCCTATGCCGTTTTGCGCGCGCGGTTTTGTAAACCCTGCATCATCACAGCGCCGGTCGAAATGATGCCCGGCGGGCATTCCCTCAAGCACACAAAATTCAAAGTGGATAGCGCGTTGATGTTGGCGCATTTGAAACTGTTGGACAGCGCACTGTGGCAATCGCATTACGACACGCTGGCCCATGACGCGCGCATCGCAACACGGCGCGCACGGACAAGGGACGAACGCATTCCGCGCGGCATCCGTGGTTTTGGTCGCGGCGCCGATCAGGTCCGCGCGTTGATCGAGACAGGTATGGATCGCCCCTTTGACCTCAAAGCGGCTCCCGGTGATGCGGCCAGTTTTTTAAACCAACGGCTGGAATTGATTTACGAGGGCTGGCGGGTCGAGCCGCGCGATGAGGAAGAATATATCATTCGCCTCGCCCCTCGATATATCGGGGCGTTTTAGCGCCACATGCTCCTGCACGCGACCGACCGAAACAGCCCTGCGCTCAACAGGTGACAAGCCATGCTGCACCGCCTATAAGGACCGCGAAATACCAATATCCTCACGCTATCTATGGGACAGACATATGACCACGCTCGTTTTCGGCCACAAATCCCCTGACACAGATTCCACCGGTTCCCCGCTCATCTGGGCATGGTACCTCAACGAAGTGAAAGGCGTTGACGCCAAACCCGTGCTTTTGGGCGCGCCGAACACAGAAGCCGCGTTTGTGGTTGAGAAATGGGGCTTTGAAATGCCCGAGATCATTTCTGAGGTTGCTGAAGGCCAGAACGTTGTCATCGTCGACACCAACAACCCGGCCGAATTGCCGGACGCAATCAATGACGCCAATGTCATCGCCATCATTGACCACCACAAACTTGTGGGCGGCCTTGAGACCAAAGGTCCGATCGACATCACCATCCGCCCGCTCGCCTGCACCGCGACAATCATGTATGACCTGATGGGCGACGATGCCGCCAAAATGCCCGACAACATCAAAGGCGCGATGCTGTCTTGCATCCTGTCCGACACATTGGAATTCCGGTCCCCAACCACCACGGACGTGGACAAAGCCCTGGCCGAAAAACTGGCCTCTGAACTGAACATCAACTTGGGCCAATACGCCTCTGAAATGTTCGAAGCCAAATCCGATGTCTCCGCCTTTTCTGACGCCGAATTGTTGCGGATGGATTCGAAAGAATACGCCGTCGAAGGCACCAAATTCCGCGTCTCCGTGTTGGAAACCACCGCGCCGAAAATCGTGCTGGACCGCAAAGCCAGCCTGTTGGCTTCCATGGTCGATGTCGCCAAGGAAGACGGCGTGGATCATGTGCTGTTGTTCGTGGTCGATATTCTGAATGAAGAAGCCACCATGTTCGTGCAAAACGATGTGGTGAAAGCCGTGGCGGAGAAATCCTTTGGCGCCACTGTGACGGGCGACTCTGTTGTGCTGCCGGGCATCATGTCCCGCAAAAAACAGATCATTCCGAACCTGAAGCTGTAATCTAAGCGATAGCCCAAAGGCCCGCCCAATCCGGCGGGCCTTTTTCGTTTGAGGAGCCGTTCATGGCGACACGCCCGGATTTCATGCGCGAACTGAAACGCGGCGAAGAGGACGAGGTCTTCGCCCTTTTGACCGCCGCTTTTGGCCAAAAAGACGAGGCCAAACTGGTCGATGATCTGCGCAAAACCCGCGCGATCGCCGGCGAAATGGTCCTGCCCTCCTCCGAGGGGATTGTCGGCTATGCCGCGCTCTCGACCATGGTCTCACCCAAAGGCTGGCTCTGCCTCGCCCCGGTCGCCATCCGCCCCGATCTGCAACGTCATGGCCATGGTCGACGCCTTGTTGGCATGATCTCGCAATGGTCGGTGATGAGCGGCAACAGCTTGGTCGTTTTGGGCGATCCGGCATTTTACACCCGCTGCGGTTTTGCCCCGATCCCGGCGGGCTTCACCTCTCCCTATCCGCTGGACCACACCTTGATCGCAGGCCCGACACAGACGAAGACTCCCGCGCTGATCTACCCCAGAGCCTTTGAAGGCTGACATGCTGAGGGTCCCGATCCGTTGCGCTTGATGCCGCCCCTCCCCTTTCCGCCCAAATAGCCTATATCAAAGGCGACCCTAAATTCAGAGGCCCCAATGACCCGCCTGATCCAATCGCTCCCCGAGATTTCCACCAATTACGACGCGCTGTTCGTCGATCTGTGGGGATGTGTCCACAACGGCGTAACCGCCTACCCCGAGGCCTGTGCGGCCCTGCAAGCGTACCGTCAAACCGGCGGCAAGGTGGTGTTGGTGACCAACTCGCCGCGACCTTGGCGCTCGGTTGCGACTCAAATCAAAGAGTTCGGCGTGCCGGATGACGCCTATGACGCCATTGCCACCTCAGGCGATTCGGCGCGTTTGGCGATGTATCTGGGCGTGGTGGGGCAAAAAGTGCATCACATCGGCGACATGTTCAAAGACGATTTCATGCAGCCGATGGACATCATTATGGAAGAAGCGCTTGAGATCACCGAAGTGCCGCTGAAGGACGCGGAGGGCATTGTCTGCTCTGGTCCCGAAGACCCTCTGGCCGATCCCGAAGAGTATCGCGGCACCTTCCTCTACGCCAAGCAAAAGGGCATGAAACTGCTCTGTGCCAACCCTGACATTGTTGTCGATCGGGGTGAAATCCGCGAATGGTGCGCCGGGGCTTTGGCCGCGCTTTATACCGAAATGGGCGGTGAGAGCCTCTATTTCGGCAAACCGCACCCGCCGATTTATGATCTGGCGCGGCGTCGCCTGTCGCGCATCGCTGAGGTCGAGGACGCGCGCATCCTATGCATTGGCGATGGCATCGGCACCGATGTGATGGGCGGCATTGGCGAGGGCTTGGACGTATTGTTCATCACCGGCGGCTTGGCGGCCAAAGAATTCGGCCCCGATCCGATCAACCCCGATCCTGCCCGGTTGAAAATGTGGCTCTCCGAGCAAAACCTGGCTCCGACAGCGGCCATTTCCCTTCTGCGCTAAGTGGCTGTGGCGTGGCAAACAGGCCGCGCCACACCACAAACTGCCTCAAATAAGAGACATGTTGTGCGAAATATATTTGCACACAACATCACATTTTAGTTTTTTTCTTTCGCGCAATATTGTTTCGTTTATCATTTGAGTCTATGCTGCACTGCAACACAGCGAAGGATTCGGAGATCATGTTGGACAATATGCCCCGCGGAACCATCTGCATCGAGGACATCGAAATCGGGATGACGCGCTCTTTGCGCAAAACCATCACCGATCATGACATCGAGTTGTTTGGTGAAGTTTCGACCGACCGCAACCCCGTGCATTTCGACGATGACTATGCCAACGACACGATTTTCGAAGGCCGCATCGCCCATGGCATGTTGACGGCGGGTCTCATTTCGGCGGTGATTGGCGAGCAATTGCCCGGCCATGGCACCATCTATATGGGCCAGACTTTGAAATTCCTCGCCCCCGTGCGCCCCGGCGACACCGTGTTGGCCGAAGTGACCGTAACCGACATCATCCACGCAAAACGCCGGGTTGCTCTTGAATGTCGCTGTACCGTAGGCGATACCGTAGTCTTGAAAGGCGAGGCTATGGTGCTTGCGCCGAGCCGCAAATTCGACTGACGCGGGGGGCTCCCCGCGAGGAGCCCCATGCAGATTCACACGCACTGGACCGACATTCCTGACGAGGCCAAAGGCTGTTCTGCCGCCATTGGCAATTTTGATGGTGTGCACCTTGGTCACCGCCGTGTCATTGACCTTGCGCGCCAATATGGCCCACTTGGTCTTGTCACCTTTGAACCCCATCCGCGTGAATATTTTGCCCCCGGCGCCCCGCCCTTTCGCCTGATGAATGCCGAAGCCAAGGCCAATCGACTGGCGAAACTCGGGGTTGAACAGTTGTTTCAACTGCCGTTTGACGCCGATATGGCAGCGATGACGCCAGAACAATTTGCCCGCAGCGTGATCAAAGACGGGCTTGGCCTGAGCCATGTCGTGGTCGGGGCCGATTTTTGCTTTGGCTCCAAACGCGCCGGCAAAGTCGAAGACCTCAAACGGTTTGGCGAAGAGATGGGCTTTGGCGTCACCGTGGCCGAGCTTTTGGAAACCGATGGCGGCGTCTCCTCCTCCTCTGCGATCCGCGTGGCTTTGGCCGAAGGCCGACCGAAAGATGCCGCCAATATGCTGGGTCACTGGCACCGCATCGAGGGCATGGTCGGGCATGGCGACAAACGCGGTCGCGATCTTGGCTTTCCGACGGCCAATATGTCCATCGCTGGGCTGCATGCGCCGAAATTTGGCGTCTACGCGGTGCTGGTCGATGTCCTCACCGGCCCGAACAAAGGCAGCTATCAAGGCGCGGCGTCTCTGGGCGTCAAACCGACCTTTGGCGCAAATCTGCCCTGCCTTGAGACCTTTGTGTTTGATTTTGAAGGCAATCTTTACGACGAACATCTCTCCGTCGCCTTTGTCGATTACCTGCGGCCCGAATTGGTGTTCACTGATTTGGATGCGCTGATCGTGCAAATGAATGCCGATTGCGAGCGGGCGCGTCAGATCCTTGGCGCTCTGGAATGAGCACGCGCCCCCGGTTTTGGGAAACCGTCCCGCTCAAAAAGATGACCCCCGAAGAATGGGAAGCGCTGTGTGACGGCTGCGGCAAATGTTGCCTTAATAAAATCGAGGATGCGGACACCGGCGAGGTGTTTTTAACCCGCGTCGCCTGTCGGCTTTTGGATGATCAGTCCTGCCAATGCGGCCAATATCAGATCCGCAAAAACCTTGTGCCTGAGTGCATTCAACTCAGCCCCGAGACCATCGAAACCCATGCCTATTGGATGCCCGTCACCTGCGCCTATCGCCTGTTGTGGCAGGGGCGCGAGTTGCCCGACTGGCATCCGCTGTTGACCGGCGATCCCGAAAGCGTCCATGCCGCAGGCGTCTCTGTGCGCGGACGCACCGTCCCGGAATTCGAGGTCGATGAGGACGAGTGGGAAGACTATATCATTGAGGAGCCGAGCTGATGTTTTTTGGGTCTGACAACACCTCCGGCGTGCATCCAAAACTGATGGAAGCGCTGACCAAAGCCAATGACGGCTACGCCTCCCCCTACGGCACGGACCGCTGGACGGCGGAATTGACCGAGCGGCTGCGCGACCTGTTTCAGGCCCCGGACGCATTGGTCTATCCGATGACCTCCGGCACCGGCACCAATGCGGCGATTCTGGCGGCGATGACCCCGCCCTGGGGCATCATCTATTGCCATAAAACCGCGCATATCGAGGTGGATGAACGCAACTCCGTGCCATTTTATTCCGGCGGGGCGAAACTCAAACCTTTGCCCGGTACGGCCAGCCGTCTGGCCCCTGAGGAGCTGCACGGTGAAGTCATCTCTGACGGCGCCAAAGACGACATTCACGCCAGCCCGCCCGCTGCCGTGTCCCTGACCAACTTGACCGAATTTGGCGAACTCTATCGCCCGGCGGACATCGCCGCGATCGCTGATGCCGCACAGTTGCCACTGCACTTAGATGGCGCGCGGTTTGCCAATGCGATGGCGGCCTCGCACGCCTCGCCATGGGAAATGACCCGCGAAATTTCGGCGCTCTCTTTGGGAGCGACCAAAACCGGCGCGATGGCGGCAGAGGCGGCGATCCTGTTTGATCCATCGCTCAAAAATGCCTTTGAAAGCAACCGGATGCGCGGCGGGCACAATCTCTCAAAAGCGCGCTATGTCTCGGCGCAAATACTGGCGTGGCTTCAGGATGATCTATGGCTTGAGCTGGCAACCCAGGCCAATGCCATGGGTGCACGATTGGCCGCCGGGATCACCGAGATCGGTGGCGAGTTGGCCTATGAGGTGGCGGGCAATATGGTGTTCGCCCGCCTGACTCGCGCCCAACACGCCAAGGCAAAGGCACGCGGCGCGGTCTATAATCTTTGGGGCGCACAGCCCGTGATAGGTGACCCGGATCAGCCGATGCTCGCGCGGTTTGTCGCAAGCTGGTCCACGACTGAGGCCGATGTCGACGCGCTTTTGGCGACGCTTACCGACTAAAGCGCCGCCAAATAAGCGTCCAGATCTTCCAACCGGTCCTGCCCCCAAAACCGCTCGTCCGTGTCGGTCACGATATAAAATGGCGAGCCAAACACCCCGGCCGCAAGCGCGTCCTCCAGGTTGCGCGCATAGACCTCGGCGCCCTTCAACATCCCGGTCATCGACAACATCGGATCAAAGCCAGAGGCCTTGAGCGCCTCGGTGATCACCGCATCCTCGGCGATATTTTTGTCCTCTTCCCAGACCGCGTTCAACAGGCGCTGCACCAATCCGTCGAGATCACCACCCCCCGCCTCTTGCGCCGCGATCACCGCATAGGAGGCAGGCGCAACGTTGGTCGGCCAGAATGCCGGCTCAAACTTCATTGGCTTGTCCAATTTGGCGGCAAAGCGTTTGAGTTCCTGCATCCGGTACAGTTTGCGCCCTTCGGTGCGCTGCGCCGGACGCGGTGCGCCTGTGCGGTCAAACATGGCGAGAATATCATAGGGTTTGTAGTGCACGGTCGCGCCATGACTGGCAGCGATTTCGGCAAAACGGTCACCCGCGAGATAGGTGAAGGACGACAAGAGCGAAAAATAGTAATCAATATGGGCCATTTGGTCCCTCCCGATGGATGCGTTTCGCCATGACGTTACTGTGCGCGGCCCTGGTGGAAAACCAGTTTCACCGCAAAAGAACGAGAAAGACACAGTTCACGCAGCGCCACCCTACCTCTGACATAGACGATGCGCGGTCTGAGTGGTAAGCGGTGGGCACGTTACGATTCCGTGACAGATCTGGCCAAATCACCTCGGGAAATGCGCTCATGCCCTCCACTCACGAACCGAAAATCATTTCAGGAAATGCCAACCGCACGCTTGGCAACGCCATCGCCCGGCGCTTGTCAATGCACCGGGGCATGTCCATCGACCTGTGCGATGCGCGTGTGGAGCGGTTCAATGACGGCGAGATTTTCGTCGAGGTCTATGAAAACGTGCGCGGCGAGGACATGTTCATTGTTCAACCGACCTCAAACCCAGCCAATGACAACCTGATGGAATTGCTGATCATCACCGATGCTCTGCGCCGCTCCAGCGCGGGTCGGATCACTGCTGTGATCCCGTACTTCGGCTATGCTCGTCAGGACCGCCGTACCAAAGCCCGCACACCGATCACCGCCAAACTCGTCGCCAACATGTTGGTCGAAGCGGGGATTGAGCGGGTGTTGACGATGGATCTGCACGCGACCCAGATTCAGGGTTTTTTCGACATTCCGGTGGACAACCTTTACGCCTCGCCGGTGTTCGCCCTCGACATCAAACACAATTTCAAAGAGGGCTTGGAGGACATCATGATCGTGTCCCCCGACGTTGGCGGCGTGGCCCGCGCCCGCGAATTGGCGAAACGCATCGAAGCGCCGCTGTCCATCGTCGACAAACGCCGCGAAAAGGCCGGTGAAGTGGCCGAAATGACCGTCATCGGCAATGTCGCCGGCAAAAAATGTATCATCGTCGATGACCTTGTCGATACCGCAGGGACGCTGTGCAAAGCCGCCGATCTTTTGATGGAACACGGCGCGGCTGAGGTGCACGCCTATATTTCTCACGGCGTTCTCTCAGGCCCGGCTGTTGAGCGCGTGACCAATTCCAAACTCTCTTCACTGGTCATCACCGACTCGATTGAGGCCTCAGATACGGCGAAAGCCTGTAAAAACATCCGCATCGTGCCGACCGCGCCGCTGTTTGCGCAGGCGATCATCAACACGTGGAACGGCACCTCCGTGTCAAGCTTGTTTGAGGACAAGACACTGGTGCCGCTCTATGAGGGTGTCTATCACCCCTGAAGCGTTTCGGATTTAACGATCTGATAGGTGAGACACACGAAAGGCGCGATGGGGTCCCCACGCGCCTTTTTCATGTCAGCCTTGGCTCAATAGAGGTCCCAGTCATCCTCGTGACGTACCGGGCCGATGGCCATCCAATCGGCACGCACACGGGCAATCTTTGTGTCGCCCCAGGTGCGGAAAACGATCACAAACCCGTCCTCGGAGACCATTTCGGCTGTGATATCAACGCGGTGGTTGGTGGTTTGGTCAATGTCGAGCATCGACAAGCTGACCTGAACCATGGGACGCTGACTAAACGCCTCGTCAAATTCGACGACACGCCGCAACTCGCGCGGGCCTTTGCCCGTCCACATCGCTCCGCCGTCCTGAAAATCCGAAAAAAGCAGGATGGACCCCTGTTCTATTCCAATTTGATGACTATCAATTCGTAACATTTGGTCTTTTGATCTCTGTCCCCGGTTCAGATTGCCTAAAAGGTATCTGAAAGGGAAGCGGAAAAGGGCGAGCTGAGTCAATCGAATGCGCACTCTGGTTGCACTCGACGGGTGCCGTGCCTGACATCAGGCAAAGAAAAAGCCCCACAGCGCGAACTGCGAGGCTTTTCAAACCTGTGTCACAGCCAATCAGAGATTGGTGTGGAACCCAAGATCCTCGGCGATATGAACCAGATCAGCGAGGAATTTTTGAGTCATGTGGTGTTCGTCGGGATGCGCTTCTTCGTGGGCTTTGGTGGCCTGCTTGAGAAGATCGGTGACGACCTCTTGGGACATTTCGCCCCGCGGCAGGGCCAGTTCGGCCAAAACAGAGATCGTGTCGGCGGACAGCTCGGCAAAGCCCCCCGTCACGACATATTGCTCCTCAACGCCTGCCCCCGTCGCGGTCAAAAGACCGGGACGCAGCGACAAGATGGTCGGCTCATGACCAGCCATCGCGGTGAGGTCACCATCGGCCCCCGGAATCTGCACCTGCTCCACGAGAACGGAGGTCAATTTCCGCTCAGGAGAGACGAGATCAAATTGGACATTAGCAGCCATGAATGGCCTCCTTCAAATGGTTTTCCCGGCAAGTCGCTCACAATACTGGGGAAAACCTGTGCCCGATATTGATGTCGCGAGCGTTCGAGATCAATCCCAGGGGGGGGCTGTATCTCGAAACGCTTAGGGTGAACGATTAAGCAGCTTCAGCGGCCAGTTTTTCGGCTTTTGCGAGCACGTCACCGATCCCACCAACCATGTAGAAGGCAGCTTCCGGCAGGTGATCGTATTCGCCAGCGACAACAGCTTTGAACGAAGAGATCGTGTCTTCGAGCGGAACCTGCACACCATCAGAGCCGGTGAACACTTTTGCCACGTCGAACGGCTGAGAGAGGAAACGCTGAATTTTACGGGCACGCGCCACGGTCAGCTTATCTTCTTCCGACAATTCGTCCATCCCGAGGATGGCGATGATGTCCTGCAACGACTTGTAGCGCTGAAGGATGTTCTGAACATCACGTGCCACCAAATAGTGCTCTTCGCCAACGATCTGCGGGTCCATGAGACGCGAGGTCGAGTCGAGCGGATCAACAGCCGGGTAGATACCAAGCTCGGAAATCGCGCGGTTAAGAACCGTGGTTGCATCCAAGTGAGCAAAGGTTGTTGCCGGTGCAGGGTCGGTAAGGTCATCGGCCGGAACGTACACAGCTTGGATCGAGGTGATCGAGCCGTTTTTGGTGGAGGTGATGCGTTCCTGCATCGCGCCCATGTCGGTGGCCAATGTCGGCTGGTAGCCCACAGCAGACGGGATACGACCGAGAAGTGCGGACACCTCGGAACCAGCCTGTGTAAAGCGGAAGATGTTGTCCACAAAGAACAGAACGTCTGCGCCGGTCGCGTCACGGAATTGCTCGGCCAGGGTCAGACCGGTCAACGCAATACGCATACGAGCGCCGGGAGGCTCGTTCATCTGACCGTAAACCAGAGCAATCTTGGAGTCCGTGAGGTTGTCAGGAGTCAAAACGCCGGATTCGATCATTTCGTAGTAAAGGTCGTTCCCTTCACGGGTCCGCTCGCCAACGCCGGCAAACACGGACAAACCGGAGTGCACTTTGGCGATGTTGTTGATGAGCTCCTGGATGAGAACCGTTTTACCAACACCCGCACCACCGAAGAGACCAATTTTACCGCCTTTGGAGTAAGGAGCGAGAAGGTCAATCACTTTGATGCCGGTGACGAGGATTTCGGCTTCGGTCGCCTGCTGGTCGAAATCCGGTGCTTCTGCGTGGATCGGACGGAATTCGGTGGCGTTGATCGGGCCTTTTTCGTCAACCGGATCGCCGGTGACGTTCAGGATGCGGCCCAAGGTGGCCGGACCCACAGGGACCGTGATCGGGCCGCCGGTGTTGGTCACGTCCTGACCGCGCACGAGGCCTTCTGTGGCGTCCATCGCGATGGTGCGCACAGAGTTTTCACCAAGGTGCTGAGCAACTTCGAGAACCAGACGGTTGCCGTTGTTGTCGGTTTCAAGAGCGTTCAGAATAGCGGGAAGGTCGCCATCGAACTGAACGTCCACAACGGCGCCAATCACCTGCGTGATCTTGCCTTTTGCTTGTGCCATGTATCTGTCTCCGGTGTTCTTAGAGCGCTTCAGCGCCCGAGATGATTTCGATAAGCTCGTTGGTGATGACGGCCTGACGCGAGCGGTTATACTGGATCGTCAGTTGGTCGATCATATCGCCTGCGTTGCGGGTTGCGTTGTCCATTGCGGACATGCGCGCACCCTGTTCGGAGGCCGCGTTTTCCAAAAGAGCTGCAAAGATTTGCGTGGCCACGCCGCGCGGCAGAAGGTCAGCCAAGATGGCCTCTTCGGACGGCTCATAATCGTACAAAGAGCCTCCGGTATCCTCGCTTGCCTCATAGGCGGCGGGGATGATCTGCTGGGCGGTCGGCACCTGTGTCACCACGTTTTGGAACTTCGCATAAAAGATCGTGGCCACATCATACTCAAGCGAGTCGAAGAGGGCCAAAAGACCTTTGGCGATGTTCTGCGCGTGGACATAGCCGAGCTTTTTGACATCAGAGAGGTCAAAATGTTCGACAAACAGGTCCGAAAAGTCGCGTTTCAACTGTTCACGGCCCTTTTTGCCAACGGTGATGATTTTCACCGTTTTGCCCTGGGCTTTGAGTTCAGCGATCCGCAGGCGCGCCAATCTTACGATATTGGTGTTGAAGCCACCGCACAGCCCCTTTTCAGAGGTCATGACAACGAGCAGCTGCACATCATCTTTCCCCGTCCCGGCCAGAAGCCGGGGCGCGGTATCAGAGCCACCTACAGAGGCCGACAACGCACCCAGCACAGCGTTGAAACGCTCTGCATAGGGGCGCGAGGCCTCGGCCGCATCCTGGGCCCGCCGCAATTTTGCGGCAGACACCATTTGCATGGCCTTCGTGATCTTCCGCGTGGATTTCACGCTGGCGATCCGGTTTTTAAGGTCCTTGAGGTTGGGCATCTAGCTGTCCTTAATCCTCGGGATTACGCGTAAGTCTTGGCGAATTCGTCCAGAACAGCCTTAAGCTTATCTGCAGGCTCACCTTTGATCTTCGGATCTTCGTTTGTGATCCACTCAAGAATATCGGCGTGCTGGTTGCGCAGGAACTCAAGCATCTGTGCTTCATACTTGCCAACCTCTTTCACCGGGACTTTGTCCAGGTAGCCATTGGTGCCAGCGAAGATGACGCAGACGATTTCGGCGTTGGTCAGCGGCGAGTACTGCGGCTGTTTCATCAGTTCAGTCAAACGCGCGCCACGGTTCAGCAAACGCTGAGTGGAAGCGTCGAGGTCAGACCCGAACTGAGCAAACGCGGCCATCTCGCGGTACTGAGCCAGCGACAGTTTCACCGGACCCGCCACAGAGGACATGGCTTTGGTCTGAGCCGAGGACCCAACGCGGGACACGGAGAGACCGGTGTTCACAGCAGGACGAATGCCTTGGTAGAACAGTTCGGTTTCCAAGAAGATCTGACCGTCGGTGATCGAGATCACGTTGGTCGGAATAAACGCGGACACGTCGCCACCCTGAGTTTCGATGATCGGCAGAGCGGTGAGCGAGCCAGACCCGAAATCTTCGTTGAGTTTCGCAGAGCGTTCCAGCAGGCGAGAGTGGAGGTAGAACACGTCACCCGGATAGGCTTCACGCCCCGGCGGACGACGCAGAAGCAAGGACATCTGGCGATAGGACACAGCTTGTTTCGAGAGATCATCGTAGATGATCAAAGCATGACGGCCATTGTCGCGGAAATGCTCGGCCATTGCGGTCGCGGCGTAGGGGGCCATGAACTGCATCGGGGCCGGATCGGACGCGGTTGCGGCCACAACGATGGTGTATTCGATCGCGCCGGTTTCTTCGAGCTTTTTCACAAGCTGAGCCACCGTGGAGCGTTTCTGACCAACAGCAACGTAGATGCAGTAGAGTTTGTCGTTTTCGGACTTGGCTGCATCGTTGTAGGATTTTTGGTTGAGGATCGCGTCGAGTGCCACAGCGGTTTTGCCGGTCTGACGGTCACCAATGATCAGCTCACGCTGGCCACGGCCGATCGGGATCATCGCGTCCACGGATTTGAGGCCAGTGGCCATCGGTTCGTGCACGGATTTACGCGGGATAATGCCCGGTGCCTTGCTGTCTGCGATGCGACGCTCGGCGGTGTTGATCGGACCTTTGCCGTCAATCGGATTGCCCAGACCGTCCACGATGCGACCCAAAAGGGCGTCACCTGCGGGCACGTCCACGATGGATTTGGTGCGTTTCACAACGTCACCTTCTTTGATCGCGCGGTCGGACCCGAAGATCACGACACCGACGTTGTCGGCTTCAAGGTTGAGCGCCATCCCGCGGATACCACCGGGGAATTCGACCATCTCACCGGCTTGAACATTATCGAGACCGTACACGCGCGCGATCCCGTCCCCGACGGAGAGCACGCGCCCCACTTCAGCGACTTCGGCCTCTTGGCCAAAGTTTTTAATCTGCTCCTTGAGGATCGCAGAAATTTCGGCTGCCTGGATTCCCATTATCCGACCTCTTTCATTGCATTCTGGAGGGAGTTGAGTTTGGAGGCGATCGACGTGTCGATCATCTTCGAACCCACTTTAACGACAAGACCGCCGATGAGGGCTTCATCCACGGTCGCATTGATAGTCACGTCCTTGCCAAAAGTCTCCGAGAGGGTCTTGGCAAGTTTGGTGGTCTGCGTTTTGGTCAGCGCCTTTGCGGACGCAACCTCGGCCGTCACTTCACCACGCTCTTCGGCAAGCATATCGCTCAAAGAGGCCACGAGTTGCGGCAGGGCAAAGATCCGGCGATTCTGAGCCATCAGTGCCAGAGTGTTGGACAAGATGTCCGACAGGCCGGCCTTTTTGGCGATGGCAACAATCGCGGCCTCAAGCTCTTCGCGTGAATAGAGCGGCGATGAGATAAGAGCCGTCAGATCGGCACTCTCACTGAGGGCCGTGGACAATGTTGCCACGTCTCCCTCAAGAGCCTTGATGGCATTGCCTTCTTTGGCCAATTGAAAAATGGCCGTTGCATAGCGTGCGGCGATGCCGCGGGAGATCGAAGCTGGTTCGGACACGTCCACCCTTCCGATGTCTTTGGGCCGTCTCCCAGCCGCCCCGTTGCCGGGATTGTGAACTGAGATTGGGCAGCGTGATAAACCCACGCATCACGCGCGAGCAGCAAAATCAGCGTGGATGTAGCAGAGGCTCATCCATGCCGCAACCTTGTTGCGCGACAGATTGGCGACTTTAGCGCCAACAGTTTGAAAGTTGCTTCGTTTGTATTTCAATACGTTAAGAAATCCGCGACGTGACGGCACAAAAAAAAATTGTAGCAGAAAGTTCCGCCCAAAGTTCCGTCCCCTGTACCGCGTTCACGGAATCGTGCGATTCCCCGCCATCGGGCATCTCCCGGATGCCTTTTTAGGGCCGCGTGCGGCACAGTTCGCGCACAGCCCGCGCCATGAAAGACACAGGGTTTTCGAACCCATTTCATCTGCCCGGAAGAACGGGGCATATAAAACGAAACATCGCGAAAACGGGGGCCCTGCGGCCCCCGTTTCCCGTTGCATACCTGATGTTCAAAAAGCGATCGCGTTATTTCAGCGAATAGACCAGTGACACGCCGAGTGTGTTGTCGGTGTGCTTAAAACCCGCGAGCGGATCACTGTTGAACTCGGTCAAAAGCGACGTGCGCATGGCGAGCGGGCCGTTCAGCGCCACGTTGAACGCCAAATCGTTGGTCACGGACGTGTCTGTGTCAGAGGCGATGATGTCGGTGTCGTTGGTGAAGAACATGCCATTGCCAATGTCATAAAAGAACTTGGAGCTGACAGATCCAGCGACCTCATCAATATCATCTTCGAGAGAGCCATCCGCAACTTCGGCATAACGGTAGCCTGGACCCGCCTGAAGCGACCAAGAGACGTCGTTGGTGTTCACGATACGGTACCCAAGACCAATCCCCACGAAGCTGTCCGTCTCATAAGAGCTGAACTCGTCGTATTTGGTGCGGATTTGACCATAGCCGTAGAGGTTCTCATTGAACATCCGGGTGTAGTCATAGGCCGCAGCCAGAGAGTTCGCGGTCGTATCGTCTTCGTCTTCGCTGTAGTTGTAGCTCAAGGCAAAATCATGGCCGTTGACACCATCACCAAAACCAAGGCGTGCGCCAACACCGAAATCTTTGGTGTCAGAGTTGCCGGAGGTGGCATTGGCCGTTGCGGAGACAGAGCCATAAGCCCCGTTCATGCCTGCGCCGCGACCGAAATTGCGCGAGTTGCGCGCGTCGTCGAACTCGTCCTGGATGCGTTCTTCGATCGCCTCGACATTATCGCCAACAGCATCAACACTGTTGAATACCGTCGTGCTCTCGGCAAAGGCCGGGAGGGCTGCGGTCGAGAGCAAAAGAGCGGCGAGGGCGGGGGTGATTTTCTTAAGACCCATAAATGAAGTCCTTTCCTAGTTAAGAACACAAGGCTGCAATCCTGCGCGCCTTACGGCCTCATCTAAACGCTTGCCCAAGAAGCACCAGAGCCGCCGGGAAAATTCGAGGATTCATTGTATTTCAGCAACTTGAGCAGATTTATGCCGATAAAATCTCGCCATTTTTCGCCCTTTCTGGCGACAATAAGCCGACATTTTCACATCTGCGTGAAAGCCCTTGTCAAAGAATATAGAAATTCAGCACGGTAATTCGGCAAAGTGCCGAGCCCTCTGACATCGGCAAATCAATCAGACCGGCTTTGCCTCCGGGACAGGCCGCAACCCCTCCAACACCCGGCTGGGGCGACGGACCGCTTCGGGGGTGCCTGATCCGGTTTGGGCGTAGACCTGTTTCGACACTTCGACCATCAACACTCCCCCCGCCAGAGCGGTGGAGACACGTCGCCCGACCCGTTCCCACACCGGCCCCCAACGCAACCAAAAGCGTTTGTGCGAGGGTGGTTGAAACAGCACGGCGGCGTGACGTTCAGGGATAAACCCGGCTTGGCGCAATTGGCTTTCGAGTTGGCCCAACGAATAAGGACGACCGTAGCCAAAGGGCGTGCTGTCTGAGCGCGACCAAAGCCCGCCCCGGTTTGGCACCACAAACAGCGCCCGCCCGCCGGGACCAAGCGCCCGCCAGCATTCCGCCAGCAAAGGCTGTGGATTGTCCGACGTTTCCAGCCCGTGCATCACCACCAGTTTATCAACAAACCCGGTCTGGATCGGCCAGCGCGTTTCCGGGCACAGCGCCGACACATTGGGCAAACCTGCGGGCCAATGCATCACCCCCTGTTGATCCGGCATCAAGGCCACAACCCGGCGCGCATCTTCCAGAAAGGGCCGCAACAATGGCGCGGCAAAGCCAAACCCCGCCACGGTCTGACGCGAGGCATCGGGCCAGAATTCCACGACCTGAGTACGGATCGCCCGCTGTGCCGCGCGCCCCAATCCGGTCCGGTAATAAAAATTTCTAAGCTCAACAACGTCGAGATGCATTGCAATCGGTAGCCTTGCGCCAAATGTTAAGGGAACAATGACCCAAAGCCGGAGAAAATGCTATGGCCCATGAGAGAGACGTCGAGATCGTCACTGTCTCAGCCCTGTCTGACAATTACGATTTCCTCGTGCATGATCCGATCAGTGGCCGCACGGCTTTGGTTGACGCCGCCGATCCCGAACCGATTTTGGCGGCACTGGCAGAGCGCGGCTGGCACTTGGACGAAATTTGGCTGACCCATCATCATTGGGATCACATTGACGGCACGGCAGCGCTGGTTGAGGCCACGGGCGCGCAGGTGACGGGCGCGAAAGCCGACCAACACCGCCTGCCGCCTATGGCCCGCGTGGTGGAACCGGGACAGAGCTTTGCGTTTGCCGGGCATCAGGTCAATGTCTTGGCCGCCGATGGGCACACCATTGGTCACATCGCCTATCACATGCCTTCGGCCAAGGCGCTTTTCACCGCCGATAGCCTGATGGCGCTTGGCTGTGGCCGCCTGTTTGAGGGCACGCCTGCGCAGATGTGGGACACGCTCAGCCGCTTTATGGCGCTGCCCGACGATACGGTGATTTATTCCGGCCATGAATACACCGCCGCCAATGCCAAATTTGCCATAACGATTGAGCCCGACAATGCGGCCCTTTTGGCGCGGATCAACGACATCGAGGCCGCGCGTACAAAAGACCAACCCACCGTGCCCTCTGTTTTGGCCTTGGAGCGCGCCACCAATCCGTTTTTACGCGCAGGACTCTTCGAGGTAAAAACGCATCTGGGGCTGACCGGAGCCTCCGATCTCGAAGCGTTTACCGAAATCCGCGCGCGAAAGGACCAATTCTGAGTCTGCTATCTCCTTGCAATCCCTCCGCACTGTCATACATGTTTAAGAGATAAAGAGGGAAATCTGCGTACCAAACCGCCCAAATCTTGATGCCTCACAAAAAAGTAGGGGTGTTAACCACTTTTTTCCTTGAAGCGCGCGCGTTTCAATCGAACTTTAAGAGTATGAGGCCACGGTTATGGTTGCGGGGCCATGAAACGCCCCCCTCCAGACCCCGAAAGCAAGGAGCACAAAAGACGTGCCGTCATTTTCGAACACCCTTGAGCAAGCCATCCATGCAGCCTTGGCGCTGGCGAACGCCCGCCGTCACGAGCTTGCGACCCTGGAACACCTATTGCTGGCCCTGATCGACGAGCCCGACGCGGCGCGCGTGATGCAGGCCTGTAATGTTGAGCTCGAGGAGTTGCGAAAAACCCTGCTGGATTATATAGAAGACGATCTTTCAACACTCGTCACCGATGTTGAAGGATCTGAGGCGGTGCCCACCGCCTCCTTCCAACGCGTGATTCAACGCGCCGCCATCCATGTCCAATCCTCTGGTCGTACCGAGGTCACCGGTGCCAATGTGTTGGTCGCGATCTTTGCCGAACGCGAATCGAACGCCGCCTATTTCCTGCAAGAACAGGATATGACGCGCTATGATGCGGTGAATTTCATTGCCCATGGCGTGGCCAAAGACCCCGCCTTTGGTGAGGCGCGCCCGATCACCGGCGCAGAAGAGCATGAGGATGAGGGTCAGACCTCCTCGCATCAGCCCAGCGGTGAGGACAAAGAATCCGCGCTGGCCAAATACTGTGTCGATCTCAACAAAAAGGCTATGAAAGGCGATGTTGATCCGCTGATCGGTCGCGCCCATGAGGTCGAACGCTGTATTCAGGTGCTTTGCCGCCGCCGCAAAAACAACCCGCTTTTGGTCGGGGATCCCGGCGTTGGCAAAACCGCCATTGCCGAAGGCTTGGCCAAAAAGATTGTTGATGGCGAAACCCCGGACATCTTGGCGCAGTCGACGATTTATTCGCTCGATATGGGCGCGCTTTTGGCCGGGACACGCTATCGCGGTGATTTCGAGGAACGTCTGAAAGCGGTCGTCAAAGAGCTCGAAGAACATCCCGACGCCGTCTTGTTCATCGACGAGATTCACACAGTGATTGGCGCTGGTGCCACATCCGGCGGGGCGATGGACGCGTCCAACCTGTTGAAACCCGCGCTTGCGGGCGGAAAACTGCGTTGCATGGGGTCCACGACCTACAAAGAGTTCCGCCAGCATTTTGAAAAAGACCGGGCTCTGGCACGTCGCTTCCAAAAAATCGACGTCAATGAACCGACCGTGGATGATGCGATCAAAATCCTTCAGGGCCTCAAACCCTATTTCGAGGAACATCACGACATCCGCTACACCCATGATGCGATCAAGGCTGCGGTCGAACTGTCCGCGCGCTATATCCATGACCGCAAATTGCCGGACAAAGCCATCGACGTGATCGACGAGGCCGGTGCCGCGCAACATCTGGTGGCCGAAAGCCGTCGCCGCAAAACCATCGGCACCAAAGAGATCGAAGCGGTTGTGGCGAAAATCGCCCGCATCCCGCCGAAAAACGTCTCGAAAGACGATGCCGAAGTGCTCAAAGATCTGGAGGCCACGCTCAAACGCGTTGTGTTCGGTCAGGACAAGGCGATCGAAACCCTGTCTTCGGCGATCAAATTGGCCCGCGCGGGTCTGCGTGAGCCCGAAAAGCCGATTGGCAACTATCTGTTCGCCGGGCCGACAGGCGTCGGTAAAACCGAGGTGGCGAAACAGCTTGCCGACAGCCTAGGCGTTGAATTGCTGCGGTTTGACATGTCCGAATACATGGAAAAACACGCGGTCTCCCGCCTGATCGGCGCGCCTCCGGGCTATGTCGGCTTTGATCAGGGCGGCATGTTGACGGATGGCGTCGATCAGCATCCGCATTGTGTGCTTTTGCTCGATGAGATGGAAAAGGCCCACCCGGATGTCTACAACATCCTGTTGCAGGTGATGGACAACGGCAAGCTGACCGATCACAACGGCCGCACCGTCGATTTCCGCAATGTGATCTTGATCATGACCTCAAACGCGGGGGCCACCGAGCAAGCGAAAGAGGCCATCGGCTTTGGTCGCGATCGTCGGACAGGCGAAGATACGGCAGCGATTGAACGGACCTTTACGCCAGAATTCCGCAACCGTCTTGACGCCGTGGTGTCCTTTGCGCCACTGCCGAAAGAGGTCATCATGCAGGTGGTCGAGAAATTCGTGCTGCAACTTGAGGCCCAGCTTATGGACCGCAATGTGCATATCGAACTCACCCGCAAAGCGGCGGAATGGCTGGCAGACAAGGGCTATGATGACAAAATGGGCGCGCGTCCGCTGGGCCGCGTGATCCAGGAGTACATCAAAAAGCCGCTGGCCGAGGAATTGCTGTTTGGCAAACTCGCCAAAGGGGGCGTGGTCAAGGTTGGCGTCAAAGATGGTCAGATCGAACTGCGCGTCGAACAGCCGGACGCCCCGCGTATCGGGCGGCAGAAAAAGCCCCCCCTGCTCACTGCGGAGTGATCGCAACACTGTTTGAAAAGGCCCCGTCAAAACTTGACGGGGCCTTTTTCACAGGCGAGCCTGCGCACATATCATTGAGGGATCTCCCGATGCGCCTTGGCCTTTTTCTACTCTGTCTGTCCGCCGCCGCCCCCGCATGGGCGCGTGACCCTGTTCTGTCGGTGCCACTCAACTGCACATTGGGCATGGATTGCTATATCCAAAACTACGTCGATGCCGATCCAGGCGCGGGCGCTGCGGATTTCACCTGTGGCACATTATCCTATGACGGACACACAGGCACCGATTTCGCCCTGCCCACGATCAAAGACATGTGGAACGGCATCGAGGTTTTGGCCGCGGCCCCCGGCACGGTCACGGCCACCCGCGACGGCATGGACGACCATCCGCAAGGTGTGGAAGGCGCGCCGGATGTGAGCGGAAAAGAATGCGGTAACGGCGTTGTCGTCGATCATGGTGGCGGTTGGAACACGCAATATTGCCACATGATGAACGGATCTATTCAGGTGGAAAAAGGCCAACGTGTGACCGCCGCAACCGTCTTGGGCACAGTCGGTCTGTCTGGCCAAACCCAATTCCCCCATGTCCATCTGGCCGTGCGCCACAACGGCACCGTCATCGACCCCTTCAACCCGGACGGCGTGATTTCCTGCGGAATAGAGGCGATTTCGAACGGCACATTGTGGAACGAAGACATGCGCTATGTGCCGGGCGGATTGCTGGCCATCGGGGTCAGCCCCGAAATGCCGGAGTATGAAAGCGTCAAAGCGGGCACGGCCGGTACAGGCCAGTTTTCCACATCCGACCCGGCCTTGGTGGTGTTTGGCCTTGCCTATGGCGGTTTGGCGGGCGACATCATGCGCCTGTCCATTTCAGGCCCCGAAGGCGAAATTGTCGGCTATGACGCCCCTGTAGAGAAGACCCAAGCTCAATTGTTTCGTGGGGCGGGCAAACGCTCCCCCGGCGCATGGCAACCGGGCGGATACCGCGCCTCGGTGCAGCTCATTCGCAACGGCCACACCCTTGACGAACGCCAATTCGACTTCACCGTCATCGAATGATCACCGTTACTTTTCGGTGAGTTTCAACTCAATTCGCCGGTTTTGCGCCAAAGCCTCGGGGCTATTGCCCGTCGCAATCGGTTGGAATTCGCCAAAGCCAGCCGCGACCAAGCGGGACGGCGGGAACCCCAATTCCTGCGACATGTAGCGCACCACGGAGAGCGCTCGCGCCTGTGACAACTCCCAGTTGTCGGCATATTCCCCGGTGCCTGAAAGCGGCGTTTTGTCGGTATGCCCGTCAACGCGAATGACCCAATCAATCTCTGGCGGAATGTCGGCGGCGACCTCTGAGAGGGTGCGGGCGACACGGGCGATCTGGGCTTTGCCTTTTGGTCCAAGGTCGGCAGAGGCCGGTTCAAACAGCACCTCTGAGCTGAACACAAAGCGATCGCCAACGATCTTGACCCCTTCGCGGTCCCCAAGGATTTCGCGCAGCCGCCCAAAGAATTCAGAGCGGTAATTTTCCAACTTCTTCGCCTCTTGCTCCAACCGCTTACGCTCGGCCTCCTCCAAGGCGGCGCGGCGTTTTTCTTCGGCGGCAACCTGTGCCAAGGCGGAATTGAGACGCGTGGTCAGGCTATCGACCTGCACCTGATTTTGCGCATCTTCTGCCGTGCGCATATCAAGCGTCGATTGCAGCGAGGACAGTTGCTTGCGCATCTCGGCGATTTGCGCGTTCAAAAGCGCCACTTTGCGGGCTTCCTCCGCGGTCTTCGCCTCCTCATTGGCAAGCGCCTTTTGCGCCAGAGCCAAAAGCGCCGCCTGTTTATCCGTGTCGCTCACCTGTGTATCGAGTTCGACTTTGAGCTGATCGCGCGCGGTCTCGGCGGCGGCCAAAAGGGTTAGTGTTTCCTCGGCATCACGGCGCACCTCTTCGAGCGCCAGCGTCATCGCCGTCATCTCATCTTGCGAAGCTGCCATCCGATCCTGCAAGGCCTTGAGCGCCGCCGCATCCGCCAAACGTGCCTGTTCGGCCTCCGTCATCTGCGTCTCAGCCGCCTCTGCCTTGGCCACGGCCTCGCCCAGCGCCGCCTCGCGATCTGCCGCTTCCGCCTTCAATTGTGCCACCAAAGCATCCAAAGCTTCGCGCCGCGCGGCGGCCAAACGCGCCTGTTCCATAGCGGCGTCGATCTCTTTGCGCGATTGCGCCAATGCCAGTTGCGCCGCCTCTTGTTCGGAAATCAATGTGGCTTTCGCCGCCTCCAAATCCTCAATCTGCGCGGCCAATTGTGCGCCTTTCGTCAGCGCCGCATCGCGTTCGGTCAACAGGCTTGCGACCTGCGCTTCAAAGGAGGCAATCCGCGCCGCTTGCGCGCTGGTGGTGGCTTCAAGGCCTGCAATGGTATTGGCTTGCGCCTCCGCCGTGGCCCGCGCTTCAGACAGGGTCGCGCGCAGCGTGCCGATTTGGTCTTCCAATCCAGTGCTTTTTTGCTGTTCCAAGCCCAAAGCATTGGCCAAGGCCGTGACCTCGGATGTCAACGCGTCCAATTCGGTGGCTTGGCCTGAAATCTCGTCGCGCAGCATGGATTGCACGACCATGAAGATCGTCAAAACGAACATCAGCACCAGCAAAAGCGCGGTCATCGCGTCAACAAAGCCGGGCCAAATCGACCCCGACATGCGATGGGAGGACCGGCGTAACCCTGCCATTCTACTGTCCCTGTTCGCCGAGCGCGCGCAGGGTGCGGGTCAAATTGGCAATCTCGCCACGCAGTTCGGCAAGGCTTTCTTGACGTCCCGCCGAGAGTTCTTCGAGGATGCGCAACAGTTGCACATCAATCGAGCGCAGGCGCATCCGGCTTTCGGCGTCAAAGGTTTCGTCACCCGCCTCGCGGCTTGAAAGCGCGTCAATCAGGCGTTCTTGGCCCTCCGCCACGCGCATCAGCATTTTGTCGGTCGGCGTTTCGGCCCCCATGCGCGTGACCATTTGGTTCACGGCCCCGGCCAAGTCGCCCAACCGCGCCTCAAGGGCAGCACGCGATCCATCCGCGCGAACGAACAGATCTTGCAGCGCCTCCATCTGTTGACTCATGTGATCCAAAACCACCGCCGCGCCGGACATGTCGCTGCCCTCACCGTCAGAGGCGGAAAAGCCGATGCGAGTGATGGTCGAGAGCCATTCTTCCAACTCGCGGAAGAACCGATTTTGTCCATGCGAGGCAAAGAGTTCAAGCATCCCAACCACAAGTGAGCCGGCAAGCCCCAAAAGCGAAGAGGCAAAGGCCGTACCCATGCCGCCCAACTGGCCCTCAAGCCCGCCCATCAATTTGGTCAAGACGTCGGTCGCATCCTCACCCTCTTTCGGCGTGAGCGAACGAATGGTGTCGACAAGCGCCGGAACCGTGGTGGCAAGGCCATAAAACGTCCCGAGAAGGCCAAGGAATATCAGAAGGTTGGCGATATAACGCGTGATGTCGCGCGCCTCGTCAATCCGGGTTGCCACGGAATCAAGGATCGAGCGCGCCGACGTGGACGAGATTTGCGTGCGCGCGGTGCGATCGCGCAAAAGCGCGGCCAAAGGTGCCAAAAGACGTGGCGCATGCTTGCCCGGCACATTCGGACGCTGACCGGAAAACCGTTCGATCCAATTGACAGAGGCCACCAGTTGCACCACTTGCCAGAAACAGGCGAAAATACCGATGACAAAGACAAAGGCGATGAACCCATTGAGGTAGAGATTGGCAAAAAACACCGGGCCGACCCGCGGCAGCGCCATATAAAACCCAAAGCCCACCAGACCGAGCACGATGATCATCATGGTGATCTGACGTACGGGTTGGGAGAAAAAATTTTGCTTGGCTGCGCGCGGAAGCCTTTGATCCGGTTGGCCCATTGACCTTGTCCTGACCTGTCATTGCCTGTCAGGGTCACGATAGGCGAGGAACCACGATGTGCCAACACGCAATCGCGTGTGTGGGCTATGCGTTTGGAATTTGGCGCACCATTTCGGCCAATTGTGTCAGGTCTGCATCCTCCATACCCAGTTCGGCCAGATGCCGCGCGGTGTTGAACAGGTATTCCGAGTTCGGCCCCCGTCCACCTGTGGCGCGCGCAATGATCTCTGCTTGACGTGCAAGGGAGAGAGGCCCGGTGTATTGGACATGATCGGGATCGACGACATAGGCCAGCGAAGAGACCTCACGCCCATCCGAGAGGGTTAACATCACCCGGCGCTCCAGATAGGCCGAGGACACCAATTCGCGCTCACGCAGATAGGCAAGCGTGGTGGCGGCATGGTCGCGACTGACATGAAAGGCCAAGCCGCGGCAGGAAGCGCGCTCCTCCAGATCCAGCGCCAAAACCAGACCCGGCTCCTCAGGCGTGCCCCGATGATGAATGGACCACATGCAAAAGCTGCGCGCATAACCAACAAGGATCGCAGGCACACGTTCCGCAAAAGCAAAACCCGGGTTCCACATCAATGAGCCATAGCCAAAGACCCAAAACCCCTCTTGGTTCAAATCGTGATCCAACGTTATCCTGCTTTCCATTCTAAGGTCTTTTCGACGCTCCCCCGGCCCGTTAAACACGGGCTGAAACGGAATGAAAAGCCTTTGGCTCAGGTTGACCTGAGCGGGCCGCGAAAGGGCAACACATGCGCAAACTCATCTGGCTCGTCGTGATCGCGGGGCTGGCCTATACCGGCTATTGGTTCATCGGTGCAAAGAGCACGGAAAAGGCGATTGCGGGATGGGCGTCCGCGCGCGCCTCTGAGGGCTGGCAGGCCGAATATAGCGGCATCGACACCCATGGGTTTCCGCTGCGCTTCGACACCACGATCACCAAGCCGCGCTTTGCCGACCCGCGCACCGGCGTGGCCTTTTCGACCCCGCAGTTTGACATCCTGAGCCAAAGCCACCGCCCGACCCGCATCCGCGCGCAGGTCGCCCCCACGGCCACATTGGCCACGCCGCTGCAACGGATGGAGATCACACAAGACAGAGCCGAGGCGGAATTGTTTGTCGAACCGGGTCCAAGCCTGACCTTGGATCATGCCTCCGCCGTGCTCAACGGCTTTTCCGTGACATCGAATCTGGGCTGGGGCGTGACGCTTGAAACCGGGAATTTCAACACCCAGCGCGATATTTCCGATCCGTTCAAACATGATATTCATTTAGCGGTTCAGGGGCTGACCCCGTCTCAAGGCCTGATGGCCTCGCTCGATCCACAGGGGCTTTTGTCGCATCAATTCGAGCAGCTTGAGCTGCGTATGACAACCACATTCAACGGGCCATGGGACATTCACGCCCTCGAAGGCCCGCGCCCGCAGCCGACCCATATTGACCTGACCAATCTCTCGGCCAAATGGGGCAAACTGGATTTGCGCATGACCGGGGCTTTTGATGTGGATGGGCGTGGCTATCCCATGGGCACAGTCGCGATCAAAGCGGTGAATTGGCGCGAGATGATCGAAATTGCCATATCAACGGGCATGATCCCGCAGAATATGAGCAATCTTGCATTGCGCGCAGGCGAGATGCTGGCCGGAATGTCAGGGCGCAAAGACACGATTGATGCCGAACTGACGCTGAAAGACGGGATGATCACGTTGGGCTTTATTCCGCTGGGCCCTGCCCCGCGCGTGGTGATCCGGTAAATGTCAGCGGCAATAACTTCCGGCGCGATAGCGCGCCGTGTCGAAATGGAAGTGATCGCGGTGATGGCGGTCTGACTCGGGGCCCAAGACGGTGCCAAACGGACCACAGGCCGAACTGTGCAGCTTGCGCAACAGCTTTCCGTCAACCCGCTGATCCCAGCCGGTGAGCACGCTCAAAGATTTGCCGTTGCGCAACGTAAGAGCCGAAATGTCGATGGCGTGGCCCTTGGCATGTTCTGAAATTTTCGCACCGCTTTGATTGTTGCGGGGTCGACACACATAGCTGGCTGCAATTTTTAACTCTGCAAGCCCGCCGCCAAGCCGTCCGATGGTCGGTTTCGCGCCGGTCTCAATCCAAGTTCGAAGCGTTTTGGCGGTCGTGCAATCGACAATCGCCGGTGTAGACAGGCGCACGCCCGCGACCTCGGTGATCTCAACAGGCTCGGAAATGCCGCAGCCTGCCTTGCCGCGGACCGCACTGATCGTTCGGCCTCGGATGTCGCTCCATCCACAGACCGAGCCCTTTTTGCCATAGCTCACCTGCGCCACCTGCCCGCTGGGAGGCCGCAGTTTCGGACGGGGCTTGGGGAGAGGTGAGACGAAATATGCCGAAGGAGAGGCCTCAGCTGTGACCGCAGCGACGGGAGCTAAAGGAGCGGTGGTTCCGGGACGAGGCAAGGGAATGGGTGACCGATCCATCTGCGCCCAGATCGGCCCGGCAACACAGGCCGAGATCAGCGCAAGCGTTATGCCGGCCCATGCCCTCATGTGCCTTTTTTGGCGCGTCCAAAATCCGGCGCATCCGTGTCCTGACCCGCCTCGATGATGCCGCGACGAATGGCGCGGGTGCGCGTGAAGTAATCGTGCAAATGATCGCCGTCGCCGGTGCGGATGGCGCGCTGAAGCGCAAACAATTCTTCGGTGAAGCGCCCGAGAATTTCCAGGGACGCTTCTTTGTTGGTCATAAACACATCGCGCCACATGGTCGGATCAGAGGCGGCGATCCGGGTGAAATCGCGAAAACCCGCTGCCGAGAATTTGATCACCTCTTGGTCCGTGACGCGGCGCAAATCATCGGCCACACCGACCATCGTATAGGCGATCAGGTGCGGCACATGACTGACCACGGCACAGACGATGTCGTGATGTTCCGGGTCCATCCGCTCGACGTTGGAGCCAAGCGCGCGCCAAAAGCGTTCAAGCTTTTCAACCTCAGCCTCATCCGCGCCCTCGGGCGGCACAATCAGACACCAGCGGTTGTCAAACAGTTCCGCAAAGCCCGAGCGCGGCCCTGAATGTTCGGTCCCAGCCATCGGGTGCGTGCCGATGAAATGCACGCCCTCGGGCGTGTGCGGCAGTACAGCCTCCAGCACGGATTTTTTCACCGAGCCCACATCGGTGACCACCGCGCCGGGCTTCAACACATGTTCAATCTCGGCCATCACCGCACCCATCGCCCCCACCGGCACGGCCAGCACGATCAGATCGGCGTCTTTCACCGCCTCAATGGGACTGTCACAGACCCGGTCAACCAGATGGATCTCGGCGGCGGTGTTGCGGGTGGCCTGCGAGCGAGCAAAGCCGGTGATCTCGCCCGCCACGCCCGCACGGCGCATCGCCAAGGACATCGACCCCGCAATCAGGCCCAGCCCGATCAGGGCGACCCGGTTATAAAGGACCGTGCTCACTTTTTCTGTTCCCGAAACTGGCCAATGACGTGGGCGACCCGACGACAAGACGCTTCGTCCCCCACGGTGATGCGCAAACAATTTGGCAAGCCATAGCCCGCCACCCGGCGCACGATGATGCCGTTTTGTTTGAGGAAGTCATCACAGGCCTCGGCCTCGGCCTGATCCAGAAACCGCGCGAGGATGAAGTTGGCGCAGGATGTGTCTGAGGGCACGCCCAGTTCCATCAACGCCTCGGCCAACCACGCCCGCAAACGGGTGTTGTCGTCGCGGCATTTTTCGACCCAATCGCGGTCTTTCACGGCGGCTTCTGCGGCGGCCAATTGCGGCTCGGACAGGTTAAACGGTCCGCGCACCCGGTTCAGCACATCGATGATGTCTTTCGGGCCATAGCCCCAGCCGATGCGTACACCGCCAAGACCATAAATCTTGGAGAATGTCCGGGTCATCACCACATTGTCGCGCGACTCAACAAGGGCGGCGCCGCCATCAAAGCCTTCGACAAATTCGGCATAGGCCCCATCCAGCACCAAAATCGTCTGGCTCGGCAGGTTGGCGGCAAGGCGGGCAATATCGCGTTGGCCGATCATCGTACCGGTCGGGTTGGCCGGGTTGGCGATGAACACCAATTTGGTGATCTCATTGCACGCCGCCAGAATGGCATCGACATCCACCACGCGTTCGCGTTCGGCCACACAAACCGGGGTCGCCCCCGCTGCCAGCGCCGAGATTTTATACATTGAGAACCCGTGTTCGGTATAAATCACCTCATCGCCCACGCCCGCATAGGCTTGGCACAAAAAGGTGATGACCTCATCCGAACCGACGCCGCAAATGATGCGTTCCGGATCAAGCCCATGCACATCGCCAATCGCTTTGCGCAAAGAAAAGTGATCGGTATTGGGATAACGATGCAGCGTGTGCGCAGCTTTGGCAAAGGCTGCCTTCGCACTTTCTGGCGCGCCGAACGGGTTTTCGTTCGACGACAGCTTGATCACATTCTCTACGCCGGCCACATGGCTTGTCCCGCTCTGATAGAGCGTGATGTCAAGGATGCCGGGCTGCGGTTCGATCAAACGGGTCATAGGTCCACTCGCTTTGAATTACCTGCCTCTCTTAGCGCCGCTTTTCGGCTAAGGCCAGACAGATGAGCACCCAAGGCTGTGCTGTTGCTCACACGCGTCGGTTTTCGCACACAGCGGACAGGCACTCCGCCGCATGTCGGATGTGCCTGTCTGAATTTATGGCCTCCGCATACATACAAAAGTCAGTTATATATGCAAAAGACCGCCCCGAAGGGCGGTCTTTCAAAGTCTTTCGTCAATCGGCTCAGATTAGTTCTGAGCGTAGAATTCGATGACGAGGTTCGGTTCCATCTGAACAGCGAACGGCACATCGGACAGGCCCGGACGACGCACGAAGGTCGCGGACATTTTGTGGTGATCTGCTTCGATGTAATCCGGCACGTCGCGCTCAGCCAACTGGGTGGCTTCGAGAACAACTGCGAGCTGTTTGGACCGATCACGCACTTCGATCACGTCACCCTCTTTCACGCGGTAGGAGGGGATGTTCACGCGCTGGCCGTTCACGGTCACATGGCCGTGGTTCACGAACTGGCGGGCTGCGAACACGGTTGCGACAAATTTCGCACGGTAGACAACGGCGTCGAGGCGGGATTCGAGCAAACCGATGAGGTTTTCGCCGGTATCGCCTTTCATCCGCTCAGCGTCCGCAAAGATGCGACGGAATTGTTTTTCGGTCAGGTCACCGTAGTGGCCTTTGAGTTTTTGCTTGGCGCGCAGCTGCAGGCCGAAGTCGGACAATTTGCCCTTACGACGCTGACCGTGCTGGCCGGGGCCATACTCACGACGGTTGACCGGGGACTTCGGGCGGCCCCAGATGTTTTCGCCCATGCGGCGATCGAGTTTGTACTTGGCAGACGTGCGTTTGGTCACGATCTGGATCCTTTCAGGTTATAATGAAAGGTGCTGTCCTTTGCGTCCACGAACTGTCCGCATTGGGCGGAGTTATCGTTTCGGCCGACAGGCATCCCCTTGCGAGGGCCGCCAACACCAAATAGAGCACCGGCGCACATCTCTGCACACCGGATGGCGGGCTTATACAGGCGGGGCTTGCGGAGTCAAGCGATCCCCGCGCAATTCACGCCAATACGCAAAAATCACGCCACATTATGCATCATGATCGCTGCTTCTGCCGCCGACAGCGTGCGACGGGCCACAGGACCATAGGCTTCGGCCTGCTCGGCAAGATGCGGAAACCGCTCCAACAACCGCTTGCGTTGATCTTCGCCAATCTCACGCAATCCGGCAAAGCCTGGATGAAAACTCTCGGTCTCCAACCCGTTGGCGATGATCACCTGATGGGCGTCAAACAGAAGATGAATATAATGGACCTCGCGCAGTGTCCGTTCGATGACAATGGAGCGGTCATTGACCAAGTCCTTGGCCGCGACCAAAACCTCATCGGCATTGAATAAGTCACGCGCCGCCGCGCCGCGCACCACCATCCGGTGTTGCGGTGACACGATCAAATCCTCGTCCGGCTGCCCCATGCCCAAAGCATCGGCTTTCAACCGGATCGGACGCAAATGCGGCATCGCGTAAAGCCGCGCCCCCGAAATCCGCCGTCCTCCAATCCAACGCAGAGCCTGAACGCCATTGTCTTTGGTCTGAACCAGATCGCCTTCGCGCAGGGTTTCAACCGCGCGCGGACCATCCGGCGTCAGAATATCTGTGCCTTGAGCAAAACAAATCACCGCGCCCGGCTGATGTTCCTCAGCCTCGCGCGCGCCTGCGATATGGGTGGACACCACCCAAAGATCGGTGTCCTTTTGCGGTATTTCGCCCAAGAACATCAAAAGCGGCGCACCCAATTCGGCGCTGTCAATCAGGGTGATCTCATAGCGCTTGAGGCCATCGGTGACGTCAAACCCGCCATCGAAAAGCCGCTCTCTCATGTCAGTTTCATGGTAAATGGGAGCCCCCGCCAGCGCGGACCCGATCAAACGACGCACAGATTGCGCCGCGCGTTGATGTAATTCGGCGCGCCCGATTGCGCCGTCTAGGACGTAGACATCGCGTGCGCCATCGACGCACACCGCATCCCCCGACCAGCGCCATGAGGCCCCGACCCTGAGTGCGGAAAGAGGCGCATTGGTGAGGCCATCGACCTCCCCTTGCGCCCACGCGATGACAAACGTGCCGGAAAAGCCCGTTCTCATTGCCTGTATGCCTGCCAAGTTTTTTATTTTATTGGCGTCACGCTAACACAGGCGATTCGTGCTGTTAACCTTTTTCTGGTCCTATTCTCGCATCTTGAAAATCAAACAGGACCGGCAGGTCCGGCCAGACCTGTCCTTTTGTTTTAAACTGCCTGATCAAACGAAAGTCTAAGCTGTCGCTGGTGCGCCTAGGACCACTGCCCCCTCGGTGCCGGTCGCCGTGGCTCTGCACGATTCTGGAGGCCTGCCTCATCCTCACTCTTTGGTTACGTTGAGACAGGCATATGTAACTACGACCGGAATACAGATCCACGGACTTTTACGACCAATCCCGCGCACTGTCCCCGTTTCTGGCACCGGGCACCGATACTTCAACCGACACTATCGAATGTGACCCAGCCCCATGCCTAACCTCTAAACCATTGACACCCTGAGTGAAGAATTTTCACAAGTTGGCTTATGTAATGGTTTTCACAACAAATGAAAACCATTACATTTTGATTCGCACGACTCCGCGGAGGGGGTCGCAGCATTCTTGGGAGGATACCTATGACTTACAAATCGACCACCCTTGTGGCCGTTGTCGCCGCGCTTTGCGCCACAACCGCCCTCGCGCAGAACCGCGCTGTCTCGGACCTGCCGATCGCAATCCAGATGTATACGCTGCGCGATCATGGCACCCTTGAGGAGCAACTCGCCGCCGTCGAGGCCGCGGGCATCACCGCCGTCGAGACCGTGGGCTTTCAGAATCTGCCCGCCGACGCACTGAAGGCGCTGCTCGACACGCACGGGATCACCGCAATCTCGACCCACGCCCAACTTGCCGATCTGCGCGATAACCTCGACGAGGTCATGGCCTTCAACGAAACGCTCGGCAACAGCTATCTCACCGTGCCCTATCTCGCCGAAGACATGCGCCCCACCGACGTCGCGGGATGGACCGCACTCGGCGAAGAGCTGAAACAGATTGCCAACGAGATCGCCGACGACGGCATGACGCTCGCCTATCACAATCATGATTTCGAGATGGTTGAGTACGATGGGCGCACCGCGCTGGAGATCATGATGGAGGCTGCAGGTCCTGAGGTTATGGCCGAGATTGATCTGGCGTGGGTTGATCGTGGCGGGCTTGATCCTGCGGAATACCTCAGGCGCTTCGACGGGCGCGTCTTCGCCGTGCACGTCAAGGACAACGCCCCCGAGGGCGAGAACACAGACCAGCGCGGCTTTGCCATTCCGGGTCAGGGTACACTCGACTGGGCGTCAATCCTGCAAGCCGCAGAGGATGCCGGAGTCCACTGGTACATCATCGAACATGACCTGCCCGTGGATGCGGCGGCGGTGGCAACTGAGGGCGCAGACTTTCTCGTCGAAATGCTGCCCGAGAGCGCGACACGCTAACACCATCAGCCGGAAAAACGTAAAGGGCCGCAGTCCCCTGCGGCCCTTTTTCATGTCGCATCCCCAGGATCAGATCGGACGCAGCCAGATGTTGCGGTAACTCACCTCCGAGTTGTGATCCTGCAGGAAGATCGGCGCACAGCCATGCGCCTTATAGCTGGGCGCACCGATCCAGACCGTGGGTCCCTGAATCTGGGCATGGTTCTGCACAACAACGCCGTTCTGCAACACCGTCACATAGGCCGGACGGCGCAGTGCGCCATGTTCGGAGAAAATCGGCGCCTCGAAGAGAATATCGTAACTTTGCCATTCCCCCGGTGCGCGTGAGGCGTTCACCAGCGGCGGATGCTGTTTGTAAACCGACCCCGCCTGCCCGTTGGCGTAGGTCGCATTGTCGGAGCTGTCGAGAACCTGAATCTCGTACCGCTCCTGCAGGAAAATACCGCTGTTGCCGCGATCCTGCCCGTCAAAGCCTTCGGTTTCGGCGGGCACGCGCCATTCCACATGCAGCTGTACGTCGCAGAACGCCTCTTTCGTGCGAATGCCGCCCGACCCCGAAGCGACAGTCATCGCGCCGTCCTCAAGGCTCCAGCCAATCGTACCGCCCTGCTCAGCCTCCCAAGCGTCGAAGCCGGTGCCGTCGAATAGCACCACCGCATCCGAGGGCGGTTGCCCTTCGGTGGTCGCGACGCTGCGCGGCACCGGCTCCCATATTTCGGTCACTTCCGATTGCGCCTTGCGGTTCATCTCCTGCGCCGCCACTGGAGCGGCCATCAGTACCGGGGCCAACAGAAACACCGCAGCCATACGATAATCCATCATCTTTCGTTTCTCCTCATACGGGGGGGGAGGCCGGGGCGCGCGCATGGCGCCCCGGCACGTCGATCATGTGGCCCAGGCCGGGCCACCGTCATAGTCGAGATCACCGATGTATTCGCCAGGCACCGGCTCGTAGCGCAGTACCTCGTTCGCCCCGAGTTCCGAGGTAAAAAAGCCGAAGAGCGTCAACTGATGGATCGGCGTGAACCAGTGCGGTGTTGCGCCCTTTTCCGTCTCGATCCGTGCAAGCCGCGCGATGTCCTCAATCATCGCAGTCTTTTCCGATACCGAAAGCGCATCGAATGGTTTGCCGTAAACATCCTCGCTCCAGCCGCGCAGCGTGGCGAGACTCTCGCCGAAACGCTCCTGTTGTGCGGCGGTGTAGCAGTCGCTGACATAAACGGTCATGAAGCCCCCCACATCGGCGGCACGCGCGCCGGGCGTGTCCGTCTCAGGCAGGATCACCTCGGCCACGTCGTTGAGAAACGCGGCATCCTCGGGGGAAAAGAGGTTTTCGCCAATCGAGGTTTCGTCATAGGCGCGCGCCGCAGGTGCACCGATCAACGCGGTCCCTGTGGCGGCAGCGATAAAGGCAAGTAGGTCGCGACGGTTCATCACAGATCTCCAGATTTGAGGCTCTCAACCGCGTGGGCCGCAGCCCGCGCTGTCAGCGCCATGTAGGTAAGCGAGGGATTGACGCAGCTGGACGACGTCATGCAACTGCCGTCGGTGACATAGACATTAGGCGCATCCCAAACCTGATTGTGCTGGTTCAGCACCGAAGTCGCGGGATCGCGCCCCATGCGAGCTGTGCCCATTTCGTGGATGCCCATACCGGGGGCGTAGTCGCTTTCCGTTGGCTTCACGTCGACGAGGCCTGCGGCTTCGAACATCTCCACCGCATCCTGCTGCATGTCGACGCGCATTTTCTTTTCATTCTCGCCAAGCTCAACGCTGATCGCCAGGACCGGCAGACCCCATTTGTCGGTCACCGTGCTATCGAGCGCGATACGGTTGGCGTGATCGGGCAGCATTTCGCCAAAGCCGGTCATACCGATACGCCAGTCGCCGGGTTTCGACAGCGCCTCCTTGAGGTCCTTACCGATGTTCAGCTCGGCGATCTCGCGTTTCCAACCCTGACGGCTGGCCGAGCCCTGATAGCCAAAGCCGCGCAGGTAGTCGCGCGGCGCGCCCTCGACGTTGCGGAAGCGCGGTATGTAGAACCCCGCTGGGCGACGGCCGAAGTAGTACTTGTCATCATACCCCTCGACACGGCCCTCTGCCCCGACGCGGAAATGGTGATCCATAACGTTGTGCCCAAGCTCGCCCGAGGACGAGCCAAGACCTCCCTCCCAGACATCGGTGGCCGAGTTCATCAACACCCATGTGGAATTGAAGGTCGAAGCGTTGAGGAAGATCACGTCGGCGGTGTATTCGTAGGTCTGCCCGGTCTCGGCGTCAATGACCTCGACCCCGGTGGCACGCTTGCGGTCCCGGTCATACATCACCTGTCGGACGATGGAGAAGGGCCGGAGCGTCAGATTGCCTGTCGCCACCGCCACCGGGAGTGTCGCCGACTGGGTGGAGAAATAGGCCCCATAAGGGCAGCCCAACCAGCACTTGTTGCGATACTGACAATTCAGCCGGTTCTGTTCCGGTTTGGGTTCGGTGATGTTGGCGACGCGGGCGTTGATCAGATGGCGCTTGCCGCCAAAGGCCTTTTGCAACCGGGCCGCCACGTCCTTCTCGACGATATTAAGCGGGATCGGTGGCAGGAACTCACCATCGGGCAGAATATCAAGCCCGTTGCGCGCCCCGGAAATTCCGGCGAAGCGCTCAACATGGTCGTACCACGGCGCGATATCGGCGTAGCGGATCGGCCAATCAACCGCGACGCCCTCCTTGGCGTTGGCCTCGAAATCCGTATCCGACCAGCGGTAGCTCTGACGCCCCCAGAGCAGCGAGCGCCCCCCCACGTGGTAGCCCCGGAACCAGTCAAAGCGCTTGTGCTCGACATAGGGGTTGTCCTGTTCGTCGGCCCACATGCCGTTGGTGGGCTCGTTGAGCGGGTAGTCACGCTGCAGCACCGGATGCTTGCGTTTCATCTCTGTCGTCGGGCTGCCGCGGTGCGGGTAGTCCCACGCTTCCTTGTCGGCATTCACGTAATCGGTCAGGTGCTCGATGTTGCGCCCGCGTTCGAGCATGAGTACCTTGAGTCCGCGCTCGGTCAGTTCCTTGGCGGCCCATCCTCCGCTGATCCCTGATCCGACGACGATCGCGTCGTAGTGCATGTTGTCTGCCATCTGGCTTTCCTCCTCCTGATGAAAATGCTGGCGGTTAGACGTCACAGGTCGCGACGGCGGCGCGCAGCGCCTCCGCGGCCGCGGCCGGTGTTTTGTTGCTGGGCACGAACTCCTGTGCGATCCAGCCGTCAAAGCCGGTGTCGCGGATCGCCCGACAGATCGCCGGGTAATTCAGTTCCTGATTGTCGTCGGGCTCGTGGCGGCCCGGATTCCCAGCGGTGTGATAATGACCAAAGCAGTCGTGGTGCTCAGTGATCCGGCGGATCACGTCGCCCTCCATGATCTGCATGTGATAAATGTCATAGAGCAGCTTGAAGTTTTCGGACCCCAACCGCTGGCAAAGCGCGACGCCCCATGCGGTGGTGTCACAGAGATAGTCGGGGTGGTTCACCCGCGAGTTCAGCAGTTCCATATGCAGCACCACGCCACGCGCCTCGGCGGCACCGATGATGCGCTTTAGCCCGCTCGCGCAGGCGGCGAGCCCCGCTTCGGGGTCCATGCCACGGCGGTTGCCGCTGAACAGGATGAGATTGCGGTAACCGGCGTCGGCCACAAGATTGATGTGGCGCAGGTAGCGCCCGATCAGTGCATCGTGGTTGGCAGATTCCGCCCAGCCGTCCTCAAGCCCAAGTTCGGCACCATTGCACATCGAGCTGTCGAGCCCATGCGCCTTTAGTATCGGCCAGTCGTCCGGCCCGCAGAGATCCACAGCACCGATGCCGATGTCGCGGCAAAGCGCACAGAGCGCGTCGAGCGACAGGAATCCGTAGGTCCAGCGCGCAACGGAATGACGAATGTTGCCTTTGAGCGGTGCAGCGGTGGATTGAGCAACAGCCGGGGCAGAGAGCGCCCCGCTGGTGCCTGCGACCGCAAGCCCCTGCATCAGGGCACGGCGCGTGAGTCCTCGTTCTGACAGATCAGTCATGTCGTCCTCCTCGACAGCGACAGATAGAACCCGGCGGAAGTCCGCCGGAAACGGATGCGCGCGTGAAACCGATTACATTGATAGGCGCACTGCGCCTCGGATCACTATGTCAGCTCCGGCGCGCGGCGGGTGAGCGCGCGCCGGAGGAATTCGGATCAGTACGGGCTGTCTTCGAAGTAAAAGTCGTCAGCGTTATCGGGGGTGATGAGCTCGGAGGCGATGATGAAGTCGCCGCTCATGGGGCGTTGCCGACGATGCCCGCAGCCGTCATCTCGATGGCCGTCGAGATCATTGCGGGCGGATATGTGACGTTCACCGGCACGCTCTTGTCGCCGCTGCGGATACGGTCGACCATCTCCTTCATGCCAGCGCCGCCGACCACGAACATCTCGCCGGTGCGGCCCGCCTGTTCGATGGCTGCCAGCGCACCCACGGCCATGTCGTCATCGGCGGCCCAGACTGCGTCGATCTGCCCGAAGCGCGACAGCCAGTCCTGCATCAAAGTGAAGGCCGTGTCACGATTCCAATTGCCATGATCCATCGCCAGTACCTCAATACCAGCGCCGTCAATCGCGGCCTCGAATCCCGCCACACGCTCGTTGTCGACGGTTGACGGGATGCCGCGCATCACCACGACCTTGGCGCCTTCGTCGAGCGTCTCGGCAAAATACTCACCCGCAGTGCGCCCGAAGCTGTTGTTGTCGCCCGCCACATAGAGATTCTCGATGCCGTCCACGGCAAGGCCGCGGTCAACCACTGTGACCCAAGTGCCGCTGTCGGCGATACGCTGAATTGGACCGGTGAGGGGTTCGGATTCGAAGGGCAGCACCACAAGCGCGTCGATGCCGCGGGTGGCGACCATGTCCTCAAGATCCGAGACTTGCGTGGCGCTGTCGGGGGTGGTGGTCAACACGAAGTCGAGATCCGGGTAGACCTTTTCCAACCGCTCGACCGTACGTTCGGCGTGGAAATTCAACGCGCCCGCCCAACCGTGAGTGGCAGCGGGAATCGAGACGCCGATGGTCTCGGCCCCGGCTGCGGCGCTGAAGCCGGTGACGAGTGCGGTGGTTGCAATCAAAGTCTTTATCATCTGTAAGTTCCTCCCAAGAAAGATGACGTTTCGTTTACCGGTCCGCCGCACCCTTGCGCTGCAGCACGACCGCCAGAATAATCACGGCCCCCTGAATGGCACCGTTGAGATAGGGGCTGACGAAATCCGTAAGGTTGAGGATGTTGCCGATCAGGCTGAGGATCAGCACCCCCACCACGGTGCCCCAGATCCGCCCAAAGCCGCCCTTGAGCAGTGTGCCACCAATGATGACGGCGGCGATGGCCTCAAGCTCCCACAAAAGCCCGGTCGAGGCCGAGGCAGAACCCAGACGCGGCACATACATCACCACAGCGAAGCCCACGAGCACGCCAAGCAGCACATAGGTCGCCAGCCGCACCCGCAGCACAGCGATCGACGAATAGCGCGCGACGCGCTCATTCGACCCGATGGCGGCACAGTGGCGTCCGAAAGCGGTGTGGCGCATCACGATTTCACCGATGATTGCCACCGCCACGAAGGCAAGGATCGGCCAGCTGATGCCGGCAATGCCACCGTAATAGACGGGACGATAAAGCTCGCGCATTTCAAAGCCGAGCGACAGCGTGCCACCGTCTGCGAGCCAGGTGATGAGCGAACGGTAGATGCCCATGGTGCCAAGCGTAACGATGAAAGCCTCGATGCCGACGCGGGTGATGAGCAAGCCGTTGATGAGCCCCGCCACCAGCCCCGAGATCAGCGCCAAAGCCACGCCCGCGAAGATCACAGGCAGCGTGACCCCGAGACGGTCGGTCAAAAGGTTCATCACGAGAATCATCAGCCCCGCCACAAAGGCCGCCATGGAACCGACTGACAGGTCAAGACCGCCAGCCGTGATGACGAAGGTCATGCCCACGGCGATGATGCCAATAAAGGACGAGCGCGCCAGCACGTTGGTGATATTGGCGTAGCTCAGAAAGTTGGAATTGAGCGCCATACCGATGAGGACGAGCGCAATCAGGGCCACGATCGGGCCAACGACCTGCAGGTCAATCCGGCGCCGTGCGGGCGTGCTTATCTTTTGTGCCGGGGCCATGCTCATGCCGCCGCTTCTTCTCTGTTGTCGTCGAGCCCCATCGCCAGCCGAACGATGGCGCCTTCGGTTACATCGTCCCCTTCAAGTGCGCCGGTGATCCGCCCCGCGTGCATCACCAGCACCCGCGAGGCGAGACCGATGAGCTCGGGCATCTCAGAGGAAATCACAAGGATCGCGCACCCCTCGGCAGCAAGTCCGGCGATCAGCGCGTAAATCTGTTGCTTGGTGCCAATGTCGATGCCACGGGTGGGCTCGTCGATCAGGATCACCTGCGGGTCGCTGAGCAGCGTCTTGGCCAGCAACAGTTTCTGCTGGTTGCCTCCCGAAAGATTGCCCACCCGCATCCTCCGATCCGGCGCGCGAATGGCAAACTCCTCAATAGCACGATCAAGCGCCGCCTCTTCGGCACGGCGGTCGATGAGCGGGCCACCGAAGCGCTCAAGCAGCGGCAACGTCAGGTTCTCGCGCAGCCCTTTGTCGAGCAGCAACCCCGCACCCTTGCGGTCCTCGGTGAGGTAGACCAGCCCGCGCTGCAGCGCCGTGCGCACTTCCGACGCGGGCAAATCCTCGCCCATCAGCCGCACCCGGCCCTCGCGTGGGCGCAGCCCGGCAAGGGCTTCGGCAAACTCGGTCCGCCCCGAGCCTACCAGCCCACCCAGACCCAGCACCTCGCCCCGGCGCAGTGTCAAGCTCGCGCTCTCAACGACACCCGGCACTGACAGGTTCTCGACCTCAAGCAGCACCTCATCGCGCGGCACCGCCTTAGCTGGGTAGAGATCCGACAGCTCGCGGCCCACCATGCAGCCGCCATCTCCTCCTCGGTGATGTCCGACACGGGGGCCGAGCGCACCATGGCTCCGTCACGCAGCACCGTGACCCGGTCGCAGAGCCGCGTCACCTCAGACAGTTTGTGCGAGGTGTAGAGGATCGCCACGCCCTTGGCCCGCAACCGCTCGATCTGGCGAAACAGGATTTCACACTCGCGTTCGGTCAGCACAGCGGTGGGCTCGTCCATGATAAGCACCCGAAGGTCGCGCGACAGCGCCTTGGCGATCTCGACCATTTGTTTGGCCGGCACCGACAGCCCCGAGACCCGCACCGCAGGATCGACCCGGCATTCGAGGCGGTCCAGCAGCTCGGCGGTGCGGGTGCGCATCGCCTTGTGGTCCAGCCGCCAGCCCCGCGTGATCTCGCGACCCAGAAAGACATTCTGGTCGACGCCCAGATGCTCGGCAAGGTTGAACTCCTGATGGATCATGACGATCCCGCGCGCCTCGGCTTCATCAGAGGAAGGGAAATGGGTCGGCTGGCCGTGCCAGAGCACCTCGCCTGCAGTCGCGTCGATGTAACCGCCGAGGATCTTCATGGTGGTCGATTTGCCCGCGCCGTTCTCTCCGATCAGCGCATGGATCTCTCCGGGACGCAGTTCGAAATCGACGTCATGCAAGACCTCAATCGGGCCAAATGACTTGCTGATGCCTTTCAAGGACAGAATAGGGTCAGACATGGCCGATCTCCACCCAGGCATTGTCCGAAGCAGCGGAGCGCAGACAAGCGTCGATGAACTCAAGCCCCTCCACACCATCGCGGATGCCGGGCAGCAGGCTCTCATATGGCTGACCCGTCTGGCGCGCGCGAATGGCGTCCGCAGCTTCGGCATAGATGTTCGCAAAACCCTCAAGATAGCCCTCGGGGTGGCCCGGCGGCACCCGGCTTCCCGCCATGGTCGCGGCGCCACGGCGCAGCTTCTGCGCCGGCTCCCCCAGCCGTGTGAACCACAGCGTCTCGGGTGTTTCATGCGTCCAGACCAGCCCGGCGCGATCACCGTAGATTCTGAGCGTCAGCCCGTTCTCGCTCCCCGGCGCGACCTGACTGCACCAAAGCGCACCCTTGGCTCCAGAGGCGTAGCGGAGCATCACCTGCGCGTTGTCATCGACCCGACGGCCCGGCACGAAGCTGGTCAGGTCCGCCGCGATCCGCTCAGGCACCATGCCAGACACGAACCGCGCGAGTTGCCATGCGTGGGTGCCGATGTCGCCTATGGCACCCCCGGCCCCGGCCTTGGCCGGATCGACGCGCCACGCCGCCTGCTTGCTGTGCGCAACCTCAGTCAACCAGTCCTGCGCATACTCCACCTGCACCAGCCGGATCTGGCCCAGATCCCCCCGCGCCACCATCTCGCGCGCCAACCGCAACTGCGGATAAGCCGAGTAATTATGCGTCAGCACGAAAAGCGCCTCCGATGTCTCAACGATGCGGGCGAGCGCACGCGCATCGTTGAGCGTCGAGGTCATCGGCTTGTCGCAGATCACATGGATACCGGCTTCGAGAAACGCCTTCGCGGCGGGGAAATGCAGATGGTTCGGGGTGCAGATCGACACCGCCTCGATGCCATCAGGACGCGCCGCCTCAGCGCGCGCCATCTCGACGAAATCGTCGTAGGTCCGCTCGGGGGCAAGACCTATGGCGGCTGCACTTTCGGCGTTGCGCCTCGGTGTCGAGGAGAGTGCCCCCGCAATCAGATCAAAGCGTCCATCGAGTCGCGCCGCGATGCGGTGGACTTCGCCGATCATGGCGCCAAGACCGCCGCCAACCATGCCGAGTCGAATCGGAGTTTGTATCATTCACCTAGCCCTCCAGCCCAAGCATGCGCCGATTGGCGGCCGCGTCGCTGCCCGTGGCCGCGAAATTGTCGAAGGCTTGTTCCGTCACGCGGATGATGTGATCCTTGACGAACTGTGCCCCCTCGCGGGCGCCGTCCTCTGGGTGCTTCAACGCGCATTCCCATTCGACCACCGCCCAACCATCGAAACCCATGGCGGTGAGTTTGGAAAAGATCGCCTTGAAATCCACCTGACCGTCGCCGGGACTGCGAAAGCGGCCCGCGCGGTCAACCCAAGGCTGAAAGCCGCCATAGACCCCCTGCCGACCAGTGGGACGAAACTCGGCATCCTTGACGTGGAACATGCCGATGCGCTCAGCGTAGATGTCGAGGTGATCGAGATAATCGAGCTGTTGCAGGACATAATGGCTTGGATCGTAGAGCATCATTGCCGCCGGGTGCTGTTCGACACGATCAAGGAACATCTCAAAGCTCACCCCGTCGTGCAAATCTTCCCCTGGGTGGATCTCGAAGCAAATTTTCACGCCCCTCTGCGCGGCATGGTCCAGCAACGGGCGCCAGCGCGCAGCGAGTTCGTCAAAGGCGGCCTCCACCAGTCCCGCAGGCCTTTGCGGCCAAGGATAGAAATAGGGCCATGCGAGTGCGCCGGAAAACGCCGCCATACGGTCGAGTCCCAGATTGGCACTGGCGTCGATGGTCTGCCGCACCTGATCGACGGCCCAAGCCTGCCGTGCCTTTGGATCGCCGCGCACCGCTTCGGGGGCGAAGCCATCGAAGGCCAGATCATAGGCCGGGTGCACCGCCACAAGTTGCCCCTGGATATGGGCCGAAAGCTCGGTGATCTCGACCCCCGCCTCAGCGGCGGTGCCACGCAGCGTGTCGCAATAGTCGCGCGACCCCGCAGCCTGCGCGAGATTCATCAGCCGCGCCTCGACAGTGGGAAGTTGCACACCCAAATAGCCACAGCCCGCCGCCCAGCGGGTGATCGCCTCAAAGCTGTCGAACGGCGCGTCGCTGCCAACGAATTGCGCCAGGAACAGGCCGGGGCCCTTCATGGTTTGCATCTCTCCTCCCTCTGCCAATCAATACGCGACATAGAAACTGTCGTAATGTAATCGGTTTCATGAACGTGACACAGGATGAAAAGGTTTTCAACACCTGTTTTCCACCGTATCGTCTTTTCTACCCGTATCGTCGTCCACCAATTGCAAGCAAGCAAGGAACCGCCCGTGACTGACCCCACCAACCCACCCAAAATCCGTGATGTTGCCCGATTGGCAGGGGTCTCGGTCGCCACGGTCAGCCGCGCCCTGTCGAATCCCGCCATCGTCTCGGAACAGGCGCGGATTGCGGTGGAAAAGGCCGTCGCGGAAACCGGTTACACGGTGAATCTCATGGCGCGAAACCTGCGCCAACAGCAGGTAGGCGCAGTGCTCGCGCTGGTGCCAAACCTAGCCAACCCGTTCTTCTCCGAAATCCTCGCCGGCATCTCGGACACCCTGCGGGCCGAAGGGCTGAGCCTGCTGGTGCTCGACACCCTGCGGACCGACCCCGACACGCCAAACGGAGGAATTCGGTCCTATCTCAGCCGTTCGCGGGCCGACGGGGTGATCGTACTCGACGGCACCCTCGACCCCGCGCTCTTTGCCCATAGCTCCTGCCCGCCCCTGGTGCAGGCCTGCGAATGGATCGAAGGACTGGCGGGGCCAAGGGTGCTCGCCGACAACGAAACCGGCGCGCGACTGGCAATCGAGCACCTGCTCGGACTCGGCCACCGCGACATCGTGCACCTGACCGGCCCCGCCAAAAACACCCTGTCGATCTCCCGCGCCGCCGGGGTCGACGCCGCGCTTGCCACCGCGGGGTTGCCGCCTGCCCACCGTCTTGAGGGTGCCTTCACCCTCAGTTCGGGACGCGCCGCCGCTGAGGCTCTGCTGGCGCGCACGCCCCGCCCCACCGCCGTCTTCTGCGACAACGACGAGATGGCGATCGGTCTCATGGCAGGGCTGCGCGCTGAAGGCCTCGACGTGCCGCGCGACTTCTCGATCGTGGGCTTTGACAACATCGAGATGTCCGCCTACGCCAGCGTGCCCCTCACCACCATCCGACAAAAACGCGCCCACCTCGGGCGCTGCGCTGCCGAGAGGCTGCTTGCACAACGCACCGCCCCCACCCCGGACGAAACCCTCATCCTCCCCGTCGAACTCGTCATCCGGGACAGCACCGCGAAAAGGGTCTGAGACCGCGCCGATCAAGGCAGGCGCATGAGAGGCCATAAGCCGAGTGGAAGCATCGACACATTGCGCAGCGACATCACGACAAACAAGACATCGGTGCCGCACGCCGGTTTCAAGGCGTTCCAGTCCGACGCAACAACGATAGCTGGGATCGAAATGCCCCCATGATCCGCAACGGCCAATTCGCCCAAACAGACGCGCCAGCATTCAAGCCGTTCACGGCCCTCACAGTATAACTGCGTCCAATGAAGGCTCTTCTTCAGGCAACAAAGCGCAGAATGTGCAGAATGGGCGTGTCGCGTTTTCGTGCCGCTCCAAGTGCTCGTTAGGCCTCTTTCCGTTCGAAAGCGACCAGGCTTTTCCAGCCAAGTGCTGCAAGGCCGACAGTTGACGCCGCCTCATCCTGCGGACATCTCTGAGCACCGATCTTTGCCGAAAACTCCAGAGAATACATGACATTAGATCGCAGTGGTAGAAAAGGTCGGCCGGAGCGCGTTGGGTCAGTTTAGTGACGTAAAAGTCAATTTCGTCTGACGTTCAACAACTGTGTCGAATGCCGCGCATTTCCGTCTCTTGGCGGCGATTCTTTTGAATCTTGTCAGTGGGCCATGCCAAGCAATTCCGACCCAACAGGACCTTCGGCACCAAGCCGCAAGAAGGGTCGCTATATATAGGGGAGCGAGCGTGGTTCCTGAGCGGTCCGTCATCACACCTCCTGACATTTACTGCACCTGCGAGTGCTCTTTTACAGACTGGTAAAAGCGGCCATTCAAGCCCTCACAGACCAGCGCCAAATGCGGCGCAACATACCAAGGACAGCAATCCGTAGGAAGCCGACTTTGCAAAGCGGAGCGCACAGCCCATATCAGTCATCAGCGTGCGGCTTAGCGAATGGCCGCTCGAGTTCAAAGCGTTTTTCCACGATTTCAGAAACTTGCCTTTAATACGCACTTTTCCTGCGAAGCCGGACCAGTACGGAATCCTAATCTTCCATGATTACTCATTGTCCATCTGGATAATACATCAGCATTCACTTTCCAGTCGGATCAAAATCGAAACACGGCAGACTGGAACGGTTCATGCCTTCCTTGCGGCAGATCAATACTCGGACGTGCAGCGCCTACTATACTTGGTTGAGGCGCAACAGGAAATCAGCCCGACCAGATGAAAACCTCTATTCTCAGAACCGAAAGTATCACCAAGGTCTACCACACCGGTGCGGTGGATGTGCATGCCCTGCGCGGCATCGATCTTTCGCTTTTCGAGGGCGAGGTCGTCGTGCTTCTGGGCGCCTCCGGGTCCGGCAAGTCCACCCTGCTCAACATCCTCGGCGGGCTTGACCGGCCCAGCGAGGGCCGGGTCTTTTTCCGCGACGAAGACCTCACCCGCCTGTCGGACAGCGCCCTGACCGAGTTCCGGCGCGACCATGTTGGGTTCGTGTTCCAGTTCTACAACCTCGTTCCCAGCCTCACCGCGCGCGAAAACGTGGCGCTGGTGACCGAAATCGCCAAAACCCCGATGTCGCCGGAAGAGGCGCTGGACCGTGTCGGGCTTGCCGATCGGATGTCGCATTTCCCGGCGGAACTTTCGGGCGGCGAACAGCAGCGCGTCGCCATCGCCCGCGCCATCGCCAAGCGGCCCGACATCCTGCTTTGCGACGAACCCACAGGCGCACTCGACAGCAAGACGGGCACCACCGTTCTGGAAGCCCTGATCGAGGTCAATCGCAGCCTCGGCACGGCGACCGCGCTGATCACCCATAACGCCGCCATCCGCCGGATCGCGCATCGCGTCATCTACATGACCGACGGCCGGATTTCGCATATCGAGGAAAACGCCGAACGGGTCGCGCCGTCCGAGGTCAGCTGGTAATGCGGGCGCTCGACCTCAAATTGCTGCGCGACATGCGCCATATCTGGGCTCAGAGCCTTGCCATCGCGCTGGTACTGGCCTGCGGGATCATGGTCATGACGCTTGCGTCCGGAACCCAGAGATCCCTGACAGAAACGCGCGCGGCCTATTACGAACGCCACCGCTTTGCCGATGTCTTCGCCAGCCTCACCCGCGCGCCCAAGCAGGTTCTGGACGAAATCGCCCGGATCGACGGCGTGACACGGGTGGAAGGGCGCGTCGTCTTCACCGCGCTTCTGGATCTGGAAAACATGCGCGAACCGGCTTCTGCCCGGGTGATTTCGCTGCCCGCCTCGGGCGGGGCCATCCTGAACCTGCCCCTGATCCGCCACGGCCGCCTGCCCGAGGCGCTGCATCAGAACGAGGTCGCCATTTCCGAACCCTTCGCCGATGCCAACAGACTTAGGCCGGGCGACACGTTCCGCGCCATCCTCAACGGCCGCAAACGCGAACTGGTGGTCACCGGCATCGTGCTGTCGCCCGAATATATCTATACGATCGGCGCGGGCGCCTTGATGCCGGATGACCGGCATTTCGGCCTGATCTGGATGCGCGAAACCGCCTCCGCGCCGGTCAAGGAACTGGAAGGGGCGTTCAACGACCTCACCCTCAGCCTGTCGCGCGACGCCAACGAAGCCGCCGTCATCGATGCGGTGGACCGCATCCTCGCCCCGTATGGCGGCACCGGCGCCTACGGGCGTGACCGGCAGCCATCGAATGTCTTCATCGACGGCGAACTGAAGCAGCTGGGTGCCCTGGCCACGGTGCAGCCGCCGATCTTCCTCGTTGTATCTGCCTTCCTGGTGAACATGGTTCTCAGCCGTCTCGTCGCGCTTGACCGAGCGCAGATCGGGCTGTTCAAAGCGGTAGGATACACCACCCGGACGATCGCGCTGCATTACCTGAAGATGACCGCGGGCATCGGCATTCTAGGCGTTCTGATCGGCTGGGGCTTCGGCTGGTGGCTGGGTCACGAGATGACCGAGATGTATACCGATTTCTTCCGCTTTCCCTGACTGCTCTACCGCCCCGGTCCCTGGCAGCTGGTGATCTCGGGCATACTGGGCATCGCCGCGGTGATTCTCGGCGCGCTGCGCGCGGTACGCGCTTCGGTGCGCCTTGCCCCGGCCGTGGCGATGTCGCCACCCGTGCCGCCCGTCTTCCAGCGCGGCTGGGCCGACAGCCTGGGCGAAATGCTGTCTCTGCGGCAGACCACGATGATGATCGTCCGCTCGATCATCCGCTGGCCGGGGCGCGCGGCGGTGACACTGTTTGGGGTGTCGGGATCGGTCGCCGTTCTGGTGGTGTCGTTCTTCACCTTCGATGCGATCGACCTGATCATGGCGGAACTGTTCGAACACACGAACCGGCAGGACGCGACACTCACCCTCAGCGGCAATCTGAACGACCGCGCCGTGATCGACGCGGGCAACCTGCCCGGCGTGCTGCGGGCCGAGGGCATCTATGCCATTCCGATCCGACTGGTGAACGGCACGCAAACGCGGCTGGTAACGCTTCAGGCTCGCGCGCCGGGCGCCATGCTGACCCAGATCCTCGATACCGAAGGCCGCGCGATCACCCCCTCCACCGCGGGCGTCGTTTTGCCCGAGGAACTGGCCCGGCGTCTGGGCGTCGCCCCGGGCGACAGTCTGCGCATCGAGCTGCTGAGCCCGCCACGCGAAACTTGGCAGGTGCCCGTCGCATCGGTGATCCGCCAAAGCCTCGGGCAGGACGCCTATTTCGACCGTGACACGCTGTTTCACCGGCTGCGGCAGACGCCGCAGGTCAACATGATCCATCTGGCCATCGATCCGAACCGGCTGACCGATCTCCAGGCCAAGGTGCAGGAAACCCCCGCCATCGCGGGGTTTACCCTGTGGGAAGATGTGCGCAACGAATTCGTCGCCACCCTCAGCGAAAGCCTTATCACCATGTCGGTGATCTTCGCCACGCTCGGGATGCTGATCACGGTTGGGGTCGTCTACAACGCTGCGCGCATCCAGCTGGCCGAACGCGCCCATGAATTGGCAAGCCTGCGCGTACTGGGGTTCAGACGGTCCGAGGTCGGCTACGTTCTGGTGGTCGAACAGATGCTGCTGACCGTCTTCGCCATTCCCGTGGGCTGGCTTGCCGGATACGGTTTCGCGCTGCTCATGGCGCAGGGTTTTTCCACCGATGTGGTCACCATTCCCGTCGTCGTCACCCAACGCACCTTTGCGCTGGCCGCCCTGATCGTACTAGGCTCGGCCCTGGGCGCCGTCCTTTTCGTCATGCGCAGGTTGGACCGCGTCGATATCGTCAGTGCATTGAAACAGAAAGAATGAACCAGATGCGAATGTTCCGGATCATCGCAGGCGTAGCGCTTGCCGCACTCCTCCTCGGGGCCCTTGTCTGGGCGCTTCTGCCCAAGCCGGTGCTTGTTGATCTGGCCGAAGCGCGGCGCGGTCCGTTGGAAATCACCGTTTCTGCCGAAGGCGTCACCCAGGTGCGCGAAAAATGGGCCGTGACCGCTCCCGTGACGGGCAACACCTTGCGGTCCCCCGTCGATGTCGGCGACGAGGTGGAAAAGGGCAATACCGTCGTGGCCGTCATCCAGCCAGCCGAACCCGCTTTTCTTGACGCGCGTGCCCGCCGCCTTGCCGAAGCGTCGGTGGAAGAAGCCGCCGCCGCGGTGCGGCTGGCCGAAGCCAACCTCGCGCGTAGCGAGGCGGAACTTGAACATCTCGAGGCCGAACTGGAACGCTATCGCATCCTGGCCGACCGCGGGGCGGTGTCGCACACAGTGCTGGAAGATGCCAAGCAAAGCGCGATAACCGCCCGCACCGATCGCGAGGTCGCATTCTACGAACTGGAACAGCAGAAAGCCACGAAGGCCCGCATGGAAGCCCAGCTTTCGGCCCCGTCCATACCCGATCCCGACAGCGACCCCGGCGACTGCTGCCTGCGCATCACCGCGCCCCATGACGGAACGGTTCTCGACGTGGTCGACGTCAACGCGCGCCTGGCCGAAGCCGGGACCGCCCTGCTGACGATCGGCGACCTGTCGGATCTCGAAATCGAGGTCAATCTGCTGTCCACCGACGCGGTGGAAATCGAACGCGGCGCGCGCGCCTATATCGAACGCTGGGGAGGTACGGGCGTGATCGACGCGCAGGTACGCCGGATCGATCCTTCCGCCTTCGCCCGCGTTTCGGCCCTGGGGATCGAGGAACAGCGCGTGCGCCTTCTGCTCGACATCCTCACCCCGCCGGAACAGCGGCAGGGTCTGGGCGACCAGTACCGCGTCTTCGTACGCATCGTCTCCTGGGCGGGCGCGGACGTTCTGCAGATCCCGCAAAGCGCGCTTTTCCGCCATGCGGAACGCTGGGCCGTCTTCGTGGAAGAAGATGGCCGCGCCGCGCTTCGCTATGTCGAAATCGGCCACATGTCGGGTGATACGGCCGAGGTGCTGGCCGGCGTGGAACTGGGCGAACGGGTCGTCGCCTATCCCGGCGCCGCGATCGAAACTGGCGTGAAGATCGAACCGCGCGCCCTGAGCACAGATTCCGGCAACTGAACGGTCGTGTCTGCTGATATCGGGCCACATGAGAAGGAAACGGAGTATCACGATCAACCGGAGCAATAGACAACGCTCGGAACACTTTGAGGCTAACGGCTACATCAAAAATACGTCTTTGACGCCTACTTAATCAGCGCGACGGACTTTTGGGCACTCCGCAGTGAACAGCCGCTTCTCGCTCTTGCAGGACAAAGGTCATGTCCGGTTTGGGCGAAAACCGGTCATCCGGTTGGTCGCACCGCAGCCTGCAACGTCAAGTTTGGAGTGCCGCGCGGCCTCAAGTCCGATTTGAGCCCTCTTTGACCGATTCTGCAGCTTCCTTAAATGTCGGCTATACGAGTTGGCTCCTAAAAACTGACTTCACGAAATCGATGAATTTTGTTAGCCTTTGCGGCCTGTACCGGTCACGGTGATAGATCAGGGCCATAGGTTGTTCAGGCAAGTTCCAATCAGGTAATAGCTGCACTAACTTACCCGCTGAGATATCACCTCTGACGAGAATTTCTGGCAACATGGCGACGCCCATGCCTGCAATTGCAGCAACACGTACAGCCTGACCGGAATTCACTGAAATTCTTGTTTGAGGGGTCCAGCTTCGTTCTTCGGACCCTTGTTTGAATCGCCACGGCTTGCGTCCGGTTCTTGAAAAGAGAATTGCGCGAAAGCGATTCAGATCTGATGGTATCTGCGGTTCACCGTGTTCTGCTAAATATTCACCGGACGCGCAGATCATCATTCTGTAGGGGGCGAGTTGAATTTGCAGGAGGGCGCTGTCTTCCATCTCTCCAATGCGAAAAGCAGCGTCAAACCCTCCGGCGATCAGATCTTCATTGTTGTCGGATAAGGTCAATTCGATTTCTACCTCTGGTGCGATCTCGGTGAAGCCCTTTAGGGCGGGCATCAGCGCGGCTGATCCAAAACTCACCGGGGCCGCGATACGCAGCCGCCCCTGAGGTTGTCGCTGCTGATCGCTTGCCTTGCCCTCGGAGAAATCAACCAATTCCAGAATGTCCCTACATTGCTCGAGATAGCTTGCGCCAAAATCTGTGAGCTTCTGTTGTCGCGTCGTTCGATTGAGCAATTTCGCCTGAAGGTAATCCTCTAGGCCAGCGATCCTTTGCCCAACTAAAGCGCCGCTCACATTGAGCCTAAGCCCGGCGGCATTCATGGAACCGGCTTGAGCCACTTCGACAAAAGTGCGCATCGCAGTGAATAGATCCATTGTAAAGGAATCCCTTTCTATGACTAAACATATTGGTCAATTATCATAGTTCCACTGTTAATATAGCGTCCTCTCTGAACAACCCTAAGAGAGAGACCGATATGGAAAACCAATTTGAAAACCGCGCCGTGCTTGTGACGGGTGCAGGAACTGGCATGGGGCGAGCGGTGGCGCTTGCGCTAGCGAGTGAAGGTGCTTCTGTGACGCTTTGGGGGCGGCGCAAGACACCTCTCGAAGCAGTTGCAAAAGAAATCCAAGAGGCTGGTGGCTCTGCACTGCTCCAAGTCTGCGACATCTCCAAGCCGGACGAGATTGCCGCAAACCTCAAAGCATCTATTGCTCACTTCGGGAAGTTAGATGCGGTCTTTGCTAATGCCGGGCATCTGGGTGAGTTCAAACCACTCAGGGATACTCAGGCTGACGACTTTGCGGATCTTATCCAAACCAACCTTATTGGCACGCAGCAAACGGTGGCACAGTGTCTATCCCACATGAAAAATGGTGTCGTGCTGATAAATGCGTCTTGGACGGCTGGCGCTGTTATGCCTGGGTCTGGTGCGTATGCGGCAACAAAAGCCGCGCTCCTTGCGATGATGCGCGTGTTAGCTGTCGAGGAAGGACCTCGTGGCAATCGGATCAATGCGATTAGCCCTGGGATCATTCTGACCCCAATGGCAGACGAAGTTTTAGATCCAGAAATTTCCGCGCGTCTTTCGAACCACACACCGCTTCGACGGAACGGTAGACCAGAGGACGTAACAGGAACAGCAATGTGGCTCTTGTCGGGCAACTCTGGATTTGTAACGGGTCAAGATGTCGTAGTAGATGGTGGATTTACTTTGGGCGGAGCGTTGAGATGACAACGATGAACGGTGCACAACTCGCCGATGATCTCAATCCCGGCGTTCGGGCCGTATTGGAAGAACGATATGGGCACCTCTTGCCGGGCATGGCAGATACAGTGATCGACATGGCCTACGAACGCTTTTATGCGCGTCCGGGTCTCGACCTGAAAAGTCGGTACATTGCAACAATCGCGGCATTGTCGGCCATGGGGGCCCAAACTGCACCGCAACTACGGATCAATATTCAAGCTGGATTGAAAGTTGGTTTGAACGAAATGGAGATCGCCGAGGTAATTTGGCAAATGGCGCTCTACGGTGGTCTTCCCGCTGCCATTAACGCGCTGAATACGCTGCGGTCTATAAATGACGAGTGATGAATGCCGTTTCCGGGCCTTCGCTTTCAGTGCAGCGAAGGCCCGCTTTGTCCCGGATTCTATTGAAAAAGTCTTTGCTGCATTTGCAAATTTCGGAAATGTGGGAAACGATTCCTCGACGAGCTGATTGCACCCCGTGACGCCGCTAGAATTTGAATAATTCGGAATATTGTTCTGCCAAATTTGGCCCCAAAGCGCTGCATGAGAGTTTTTCAACACAATCTGCGCATTGCTGCCATTTGCTGCGTGCGCGAACCAGTTCTGCCTGATTGATGGAAGCTGACCTTCTGGGTCTTCCAAAGTAGCGCTCTATTCTGCGACGCCGCATGGAGGCGCAAATAGAACGGGCTGTCACGTTGAAAGGAGAGCTTGCTGTGACCGCGGAGTTTCCACGGTCTGCCCCCGGGTTCGATCCGGTCGCCGGCACAATGCCGATTGCCAAAACGTCGATCTGGGCCAAATCTCGGGGGAGCGGACCGCAGCCCTTTTGGGCACGCGACCGTTGTACACAACATTCGAGCTATGCGCGGCACGCACGCCACTGCAGGCGGACGACGCCTGTTGCGACATGCGATGTTCCAAGCGGCCCTTTTCACCAACCGACACGACTCGGTCCTGAAGGCTCTTGCTGATCGGCTTCTTGACGCCGGAAACCCACACAGGCCGGCTTCACGGTGGCCGCCCACAAGGTCGTCATAAAAGCATACGCCCTATGCAAAGCCTGCCAGGAAAAGGCAGATCAACCTGCCCAAGAAATGCAGCTGCCACCATGCCTATTGGCGATCGCCACAAGACCGCTCGGATCCGATCGACATTGCGAAGGCCTCGAAAGGTCCCAAGCTCAGGCGTCGCTCCAGACTGGTCCGCGGCACGTCGTTCGACAGCAGGCAGCGACCGGCGCCGACAAACTCAACGGGCAGGTCGAAATCCGTTTCTTCGGCGGTGAAGTTTGCGATCACCGCCACGCGAACGCCATCCAGCTCCCGCAGATAGGCGAAAACTGCGCCGTCATCCTTCGCGATGGGGCGGTATGTGCCGTGCACGATGACCTGCCAGTCCTTACGCAGAGCGACCAGGCGTTGGTAATACGCGAATATGCCATCCGCATCTGTGCGGTCGGCTTCGGCGTTGACCCTCTCATGGTTCGGATTGACCTCGATCCAAGGCGTGCCGTCAGTAAAGCCGGCCTTCGGTCCGGCATTCCATTGCATTGGCGTGCGCGCGTTGTCGCGGCCGTTCTCGTTGACGCCGGCGATGAAATCCTCGGGTGCGACGCCGCGCGCGATCTCTTCTGCGTAATGACCGAGCGTCTCGATGTCGCGGAACTGGTCGATGCGGGTGAAGGTGGCGTTGGTCATGCCGATCTCCTCGCCCTGGTATATGAAGGGAGTGCCCTTCAAAAGGTGGATCACGGTCGCCAGCATCTTCGCCGATTTCACCCGGTATGCGCCGTCATCGCCGTATTTCGACACCTGCCGCGGCAGGTCGTGGTTGCTGAGGAACAGCGAGTTCCAGCCATCCTCGGCCAGCGCTGCCTGCCAGTCGTTCAGCACCCGTTTGAAAGCGACCAGGTCGAAGGGTTTCGGCTTCCACTTGCCATGCACCGGATCCCAGCCCTCGACCACGTGATTGAACTGGAAAACCATGTCGAGCTCGTGCCGGTCGCGCCCGCAATAGAGCCGCGCGGTATCGGTGCTGACGGACCAGCTTTCCCCGATGGTGACAATGTCGCGGTCGGCCAGCGTTTCGCTGTGCATCTCCTGCAGGAACTGGTGCAAAAACGGGCCTTCTTCGAACAATCCGGCATCCACATCCTTGCCGATCAAGCTGATGACGTCCATGCGGAACCCGGCAATGCCCCGGTCGAACCACCAGTTCATCATATCATAAATCTCTTGCCGGAGAACCGGGTTTTGCCAGTTGAGGTCCGGCTGTTCAGGGCTGAAATGGCCCAGGTAGTACTTGCCCACCCCTGGCACGAAAGTCCACGCCGAGCCGCCGAACGCGGCCTGATGGTCGTTCGGTGGCCCACCGTCCGGCGCCGCATCGCGCCAGATGTAATATTCGTGTTCCGGCGCTTCGCGAGAGGTGCGCGCAGCGTGGAACCAGGGATGGTCCGAGGAGCTGTGATTCACCACAAGGTCCATGACGATGCCGATGCCGCGCGCCTTCGCCTCGGCCACCAGCCGGTCGAAATCCGCCATCGTTCCGAACTCGGGCGCGATGTCCCTGTAATCCGAGATGTCATAGCCGTTGTCGGCCATCGGCGAGCGGTAGACCGGTGAGAGCCAGATGAACCCGATTCCGAGGTCGCACAGGTGGTCGAGTTTGGAGATGATGCCCGGGATGTCGCCGATCCCGTCACCGTTCGAATCGCAAAAGCTGCGCGGGTAGATCTGGTAGCCGGTGGCCGACTGCCACCAGCGGGTGGGCTCTCTGAGTGTGTGGTTCATGTTGGTCTTCCGTTGGGTTGAAGTGCAGGCGGAACAAGTCGCGGGCCGGTCAGCCTGCTTTGAGGATGAGAGCGCCATGCGGAGCGATCTGGCCTGCATGCGCAGCGCCGTCGCCCTCATGGACGTAAGAGGACAGGACCACCTCGCCCGACACCGGGCAGGGCCTGGGGGTGTCGGTGAAGTTCAGGCAGACGTGGTAGCTGTCGCCATCGAGATGGCGCGCAAAGACGTAGACCCCGTCCTGGGCCGTTATGGTCTCATAGCTGCCAAGCGTCAGCGCGGGCGTCTTGCGGCGCAGGACGATCAGCGCACGGACATGGTTCAGCATCGACGCAGGGTCCGCGCGTTGTGCCGCCGCGTCCCCCTCCACCGGAACAAAGACCGGTAGCCAGGGTTGGCTGTTGCTGAAGCCGTGGGTCGGCCCCGGCTCCCAAGGCATCGGCGTACGCGCGGGGTCGCGGCCAAGGCCGAGCCCCGGCACCTGCTTTTCCCAGGGGTCCTGCACGGCCTCGGGGGGAATGACCGCGCTCTCCATCCCCAGCTCATCGCCCTGGTAGAGCGTCGGCGTCCCGCGCAAGGTCAGCAGCAGCGTCGCGGCAACGGCGGCCTGCGCGGGGCCGGCCCGGCTGGCGATGCGGGCACAGTCGTGGTTGCCCAGTACCCAGTTGCCCCAGGCCCCCTCTGGCAGTGCGGCCTCGTAGGCCTCGATGCGACGGACGATTTCCGGCAGCTCCCAGGGCGCGTCCTGCAGGGTAAAGTTGAACGGCAGCTGGAAGGCGTCGAAATCCGCGCCGTAATAGGCCATGACCTCTTTCAGCTCGCCATCCGTCTCGCCGATCAGCACACGGTCCGGGAATTCCTCGGTCACCTGCCGCATCATCCGCACATAGTCGAACCCGGCGGGCTGGTGCTTAGAATGCACCTTGAGAAAGCGCTGCGACGGGTTCATTTCGGCGCGCCAGGCGGGGTTGGGCGGATGGTCGCCCTTGTCGGGGTCGGGCGCGACGTGGGTGATGGCATCGACCCGGAAGCCATCGACCCCGCGCATGTACCAAAAGCGCATCGTGTCCAGCATCTCTGCCTGAACTTCGGGATTGCGCCAGTTCAGCGCGGGCTGTTCCGAAAGGAAGATGTTGAGGTAATACTGCCCCGTGCCCGCGTCCCAGGTCCAGGCGGAAGGGCCGAATTCGCTGATCCAGTTGGTTGGCGGACTGCCATCCGGTTTGGCGTCGCGCCAGATATACCAATCGCGTCTGGCGCTGGTCCGCGAGGATCGCGCCTCAACGAACCAGGGATGCTTTTCCGAGGTATGGCTGGGCACGAAATCGAGGATCAGTTTCAACCCGCGCCGATGGGTGGCGGCGACCAGGCGGTCGAAATCCTCCAGCGTGCCGAACATCGGGTCGATGCCGCGATAGTCCGAGATGTCATAGCCGAAATCGGTCATGGGGGAGGGGAAGATCGGCGAAATCCAGATCGCATCGATACCGAGGTCGACGAGGTAGTCAAGTCGGCTCTCGATGCCCCTCAAATCGCCGATTCCGTCGCCGTCGCTGTCCTGAAACGAGCGCGGATAGATCTGGTAGATGATGCCGGTTTTCCACCACTCCTGAGCGGTATTGGGGGCGGTTTGGATGGTTTGCTGATTCATCGCGTGTTGGTCCGTGATTGATGGCGCTCCGCCGGTCGCGCGGAGGCTGTATTGAGAACTGCCCGGGGGGCGGACAGGTGGCGTCAGTGCACACCAGCGGTGATGCGTTTCTTCGGGCGGTCGCGGTAAAGCAGCGACTGGCCGTCTTCGAAGATGTGCACCTTGGACGGATCGGCGGTCACCTTGACGTCGACGCCGCGCATGTTCTTGTGGATGCCGGGCAGCTTGGCGATCACCGCATCACGGCCTTCGACGTCCGGGTGAAAATAGAGGATGGTCACCTCTCCAAGCGCCTCGGTGATGGCGATCTTACCATGGTAGAGGAACGGCCCGCCGTCCGAGATCGCCACAAGGTCTTCGGGCCGCACGCCAATATTGACGGTCTTTCCCAGATCCTCGGGCAGGGTCGGCACGGTCGAGATCGCCTCGCCGCCGTCCTTGGTGCGGACATGGGTCTCTGCGCCGGTCTGGATGATTTCCCCGGGGATCAGATTCATCGCGGGGGAGCCGATGAACTTGGCGACAAACTCGTTTTCCGGCTTTTCGTACAGCTCCAGCGGAGTGCCCACCTGCGCGATGCCGCCGCCCGCCAGCACGACGATCCGGCTGGCCAGCGTCATCGCCTCGACCTGGTCATGGGTGACGTAGATCATGGTGCTGTCGGGCATGGATTCCTTGAGCTGGGCGATCTCGATCCGCGTCGCGACGCGCAGCGAGGCGTCGAGGTTCGAAAGCGGCTCGTCGAACAGGTACACCTTGGGGTCGCGCACGATAGAGCGCCCGATGGCCACTCGCTGCCGCTGCCCGCCCGAGAGCGCCTTGGGCAAGCGATCGAGCAGGGCGTCGAGCTGCAGGATCTTCGCGGCGCGCTCGACCCTTTCGTCGATCTCGGCCTTGGGCATTTTCGCGATTTTCAGGGCGAAACTCATGTTATCACGCACGCTCATGTGTGGATAGAGCGCGTAGGACTGGAACACCATGGCGATACCGCGCTGTGCCGGTGGGACCTCGTTGACGATCATGCCGTCGATGTCGAGTTCGCCGCCGGTGATCCGCTCCAGACCCGCGATCATGCGCAGAAGCGTGGACTTGCCGCAGCCCGAGGGGCCAACGAAGACGATCAACTCGCCGGTTTCGATCTCGAGGTCGATGTCCTTGAGCACCGTCACGGTGCCGCCATAGATCTTTTCGACGTTCTTTAGTGAGAGGTTGGCCATTTCGCTATCCTTTTTCGCTGTCCGGGGGCCGCATTGTCGCGGCCCGCGTCGGTATCACTTCACAGAGCCAGCCAGCAGGCCGCGCACCAGAAACCGTTGCAAGCTGAAGAAGACGCCCAGCGGCACTGCGATCGAGACGAAGGCCGCCGCCGCCAGGATGCCCCAGTCGCCGCCGCGCGAACCCAGCAGATCGTCGGCGATCTTGACCGTCATGACCTTGGCCTCGTCGGCCGAGGGCAGGAACACCTTGGCCACCAGCAGGTCGTTCCAGGTCCACAGGAACTGGAAGATCGCGAAGGAGGCCAGCGCGGGCAGCGACAGCGGCAGGATGATCTTGGTGAAGATCTGGAAATCCGTCGCCCCGTCCACCCGTGCGCATTCGATGATATCGCGCGGCAAGCCGGCCATGTAGTTGCGCAGCAGGTAGACGGCAAGCGGCATCCCGAAACCGGTATGTGCCAGCCAGATGCCCACGAAGCTCTGCCCCACGCCGATGTCGTTGTGCAGGTTCAGCACCGGTACCAGCGCCAGTTGGATCGGCACGACCAGCAACCCGACGATCCCGGCGATCAGCAGGCCGCGAATGGGGAACTCCATCCAGGCCAACGAATAGGCGGCAAAGGCAGCGACCAAGATCGGGATGAACGTCGCCGGCACGGCCACGATCAGCGTGTTGAGGAAGGCGCGGCCCATGTTGTCGCCTGACAGCACCGTCCGGTAGTTGTCCAGCGTCAGCTTGGGCGGGCTCTCAGCCGCGAAATACACCCGCTGGCCGCGACTGCCCGGCTTTTCCGGCGTAATCCAGACATAGGAGCCGTCGGCATTCACCGTCAGCGTCTCGCCATCGCCCAGATCGCCCGTGGTGCCCGCCGGATAGGTGGTGGGCTCTGCCCCGCGGGTGCCAAAGGCTGAGATGTCGCCGGGCGTGCCCGAGAAATACGACCGCGCCTCTTCGTCATCGAAGATGTTGCCCTCGACCCGGAAGAGGGGGCCGTCGGGGGTTGCCTCTGTGCCGGTGCGCGCCCGCGCTGTCAGTTCCACGGGCAGCATCGCCTGCCACCACCCGGTGGCCGAGATCTGGTCGCGGTCCCGGAACGACGAGACCAGCAGGCCGAACGTCGGAATGACCCAGATCAGGACCATGGCCGCCATAGCGATATTCTTGGCCCAGCTCAGCGCGGGCTTCTTTCCTGCAATGTTTTCCATGACCGGTCCTCCTACCGAAGTTCTTTTTGTGCCTGGCGGATGTTCGAGATCATCACCGGAAGGACGATGATCATGATGACAAGCGCCACCGAAGTCGCGCGGCCATCGTCGCGGAACATGAAACTCATCATGTAGCTGGGCAGGATCTCGGTGCCGAAATTGCCCCCGGTCATCGCATAGACGATGTCAAAGATTTTCAGCGACCCGACGGTGATCGTCGTCCAGACCACCACGATGGTGGAAAAGATCTGCGGCATCTTGATCCGGAAAAAGATCTGAAACGGGTTCGCCCCGTCCAGAATGGCGGCCTCGATGGTTTCCTCGGGGATGCCGCGCAGGGCGGCGGAGAGGATGACCATGGCGAAACCGGTCTGGATCCAGACCAGGATGAACATCAGGAAGAAGTTGTTCCAGAACGGGATCTGGATCACGTCGATTGGCCCGGCGCCGAACAGTCCCGCAAGCACCGCGTTGATCAGACCGATATCGCTGTCGACGGCATAGACGAACTTCCAGATCAGCGAGGCGCCGACAAAGCTGATCGCCATCGGCATGAAGATCAGCGATTTGGCGATGTTGCCCCATTTCAGCGTGTCGCTGAGCTGCGCCGCGATCAGGCCGGCGGTGACCGACACGACCGGCACAAAGAGCGCCCAGAGTGCGTTATTGAGGAAGGAGTGACGGAACTCGGGGGACTCGAACAGCGCCAAGTAGTTGCCGAGCGCGATGTACTCATCCCCCGAGCGGTTGAACAGCGACCGGTAGGCGGACCCCACGACCGGATAAGCTAGGTAGACCGTCAGAACCAGCAGGGCGGGGAAGATGAACAGCCAGGGTCGGATGATGTTCGCCCGGCGGATGTTGCTGGCGATGTTCGGCCCCTTGGCCGGGTACAGCACCTTGTCCAGCAGCAGGTTCGATGCGTAGAAGTAGCCTACGCAGCCCCCAACCCCCAGAATGATCGTCGCAAGTCCCTGAATAATGGGATTCATCGGTCCGCCCTCCCGTCGGTTCCGTTATTGGAAAGGCACCGCGAGCTTGTCGCGGCGCATGATGTTGGGGGATGCGCTTAGCGAATCGAGTCCCAGCGCGCCTGGATCGCGGCGGCTGCCTCATCGGCAGTCAGGCTGCCGGTGGTGTATTCCACCATCGCGTTCCAGAACGCGTCGGTGCCGATCTCGCCCGGCATCAGGTCCGAGCCGTCAAACCGGAAGGTCGTCGCGCTCAGCAGGATTTCGGCCAGCGCCCGCCCGGTGTCGTTGGCATAGGCGTCGAGGCTGACGCCCGTGTGCGGCGTCAGGGTCTTGCCCTGCGCGGCAGTCAGCGCGTGCGGCAGAGAGGTCTGGAGAAACGCCATGAAGGCGTGCGCGATCGGCTTGTCCTGCATGATCGTCGCCAGCCCGCCGGAGCCCAGAACCGGCCGACCCAGATCCTTGCCCTCATAGGCAGGGAAGTAGAAGAAATCGGCATCCTCGCCGATGACGATGCCATCGGGAAAGAATGTCGGAATGAACGACGCCTGGCGGTGCATCATGCATTTCGGCGGGAATTCGAATAGCCCGTCCGGGCTGTCGCGGAAATCGATGGTAGCCGCAGCGCTGGAACCGCCGTCCACATAGTCGTCGTTCCTCGCGAAATAGCCGTATTCCTCGATGGCTGCCACCACGCGCGGATCGTTGAAGGGGATCTCGTTCTTCACCCACTGGTCATAGACCTCGGGCGGTTGCGTGCGCAGTATGAAATCCTCGACCCAGTCGGTCGCGGGCCAGCCGGTGCCGGCGCCCGCGCCCAGCCCGAGGCAGAACGGTGTCAGCCCGTCGTCCACCATGGTATCGGTGAGCGTCTTCAACTCCTCCATGCTTTCGGGAATGTCATAGCCGTTTTCGTCAAAGGCTTCAGGCGAGTACCAGACCAATGATTTCACGTCGACGGCGTTGAAGATCCCGTAGACATGCGGCTTGCCGTCCGGACCGGTCGGGCTGGCCAGATCGGCCCAGGACTCTCCGGCTGCGAAGTTGTCGATGTACCATTGCTGCGTGTCCTCGGCGAGCGGCACAAGGTTGCCCTGCTTCGCAAGGTCGGCGGCAAGTCCCGGCTGCGGGAACAGCGCCACGTCCGGTGGGGTCCCGGCCTGCACGGCGATCACGATGTCCTGCTCGTAGCTGTCAGAGCCGGAGTATTTCACCTCGGCACCCGTAGCCTCGGCGAAATAGGCAAAGATCTCGCGCAGCAGATCGGCGTCTCGGCCGGTGCCCGCGCCGGCGATGTCCAGTGTCTGGCCCGAGAAATCATGGCTGTCGGCAAAGGCCTGGAACTCGGCCCAGTCGAAGGGCCCCTCTCCGATGGGAAAGCGCAGGTGCGAGTCCGCCGATGCCGCGCAGGCGAGCGATGCCGCGAGGATCGCGCTGGAGCAAAAGAGCGCAGTGCGGAATTTGGATGTCATGTGTCCTCCCTTTCAAGTTTGCCGCGCCGGAGCAGGTGCGCTGGCTCCGGGCGTATCGGCCTTGCGCCCCGGAGTGGTGTGCTCCGAAGCGCGTTTGCGAATCCATCTTATTCATTATCTTAACGTTAAGATCACAAATCGGAACGTTAAAATCAACGATAAAATTCCGAGACTCGCAAAAAGTCATTGACCTTCGCGGCGATTTCTATTTCTTCAGAAGCCGACTGGACGCGCGCAGAACCTCTCGATCCGTGCGCCGTTCGGCGGCGCGTTTTCGATTGGTGACAACGGCAAGGGACGGACTATTACGTGGCGACTTTGAAGGATATCGCAAAGCTCACCGGTCTTTCGGCGACCACCGTCAGCCGTGCCCTGCGCGGGTTCGACGATGTCACGCCATCGACCCGCGAGCGGGTCAAGGAGGTCGCACGGGAGCTGAACTACCGTCCGAACCACAGCGCACGAAAACTAGTGTCCGGACGGTCCGGCGTCGTCGGCCTTGTCCTCGACACACCGCCCGCTGGCTTCGAAGCGGCGCATTTCTTCGAAATAACCCACGCACTCACGCAGGCCATGGCAACTCGGGGACTCGATTTGTTCCTGCATATCTCGACCGACAAAGACCCTCTGAAGACCTACGACCGGCTGATCGGGCAAGGCATGATCGACGCATTCGTGCTGCTGTTCCCCCTGGCGGACGATCCGCGGATGGAGTTCCTGCGCAGCAAAGGCGTGCCGTTTGTCGTGCATGGCAAGCATGTCGAGGCGCCGGAGTACCCTTATTTCGATGTTGATACCGCGGATCTCACGAGGAAGGCGGTGGCGCATCTTGCCGAATACGGGCATCGGCGGATCGCGCTTTTGAATGGCAACGAAAGCTGGATGGTTTCGCGCGAACGCGCACAGGCCTTCAAGACCGCCCTGGCTGAGGCCGGCCTTGAGCCATTGCCGGACCTGATCCGCTACGGCGACACGTCTCAGCGCTTTGGACAGGACGCGGCGCGGACGCTGCTGGAATTGGCGGACCGACCAACCGGCTTCGTCTGCTGCAATTCACTCACGGCAATCGGCGCGCTTTCAGCGATCACGGAGGCGGGATTGATTGTCCCCGGGGACGTTTCCATCGTCGCACATGACGACCGCTTGCCCGGTGTAGACACCGCAAAGCTGGTCCCGCCGCTCACCGTGACCTGCGACGCGGTGCGCAACGCGGGAGAGCCGCTTGCGGAACTTTTGCAGCAGAGGTTGAAAGGCGTGGCGGCGGCGAATCTGCACAGGCTGGAAAAAGCCCGCTGGATTGATAGGAATTCGGTGGCACAGGTTCCTGTTTCGTAAAGGCCGACCCAAACATGCGATCACCGCGCATGTGGGCCGCCGCGCGTCGCAGATCTTGAACTTGTGAAGCGGAGGGGCCTCCCTCAGATCCAACTATTGGGTAGAGGTGACAGCATTGAAAGAGCGCTGTGTTGGGCGATTGGTGTCCGCAAATTGTAATCTTTGGTGTTGCTCAACTTGGCAGGCGCAGCGAATGACATGTGTGGATGGCTCCTGCATAGTAAGACATTTTTGAAGTGATTTGTGCATTTGTCAGAAGCAGTCATGTGTCCGGCCTGTTTGTGCGGTTTTGACCGCTGGCCCTGATGGGTTCCGCAAACCAAGTTCCTATCAGCTTAGCGGACTGTTACGCCCCTGCCATTCGGCGGAGTGTCTTGGTTTTGGCGGCAGACTTATGCACCATCATCTCGCAGGTCTTGCTAACGCGTCGTTCCTTTCCTCTCAGACTGCAGCGCGTGGGCTGTATGGCTCATTGCGGGTCAAAACAGCCCAGACGATCCTGGCCGTCTTGTTGGCCATGGCGACGGTCGCGACACGGGCGCGTTTGCGTTCGAGCAATGACGTCAACCATTTGCTGGCCCGCTCGGGGTGGGATCGTGTTTGTCGGACCAGTGAGGTCATGCCGACGACAAGCAGCTGCCGCAGGTATTGATCCCCCATCTTGGTGATCCGCCCAAGCTTCTCTTTGCCGCCGCTCGATTTGTTTGCGGGTGTCAGGCTCAGCCAGGCAGCAAACTCCCTGCCATTTCGGAACTGATGCCCGTCGCCAATGCTGGCAATAATCGCGGAAGCTGTTACCGCGCCGACACCGGGTATCGTGCGCAACAAACGAACACGCGCATCTTCTTTGGCGACCAGCTTTAGGCGTTCCTCATACCAGCAGATCCGTTTATGCAGCGACATAAGTTGTTCCGACAGATTGAGGATCACCTCGTTGGCGATCTCCGGCAGGTCGAGCACTTCACCAAGGGTGATGTCTTCGGCAAAGCTGATCACACGGGCCAAGCCTCTCGGAATGAAAATGCCGAACTCGGCAACCGTCCTCGCAAGCCGTTGATCAACTGCGTTCTTTGACGAACCAAAAGGTCGCGCGCCCAGTGATGGGCGCTGCTGCACGATTCCATGCCGACCAGGCAGGGATCCAGTTTTTCAAAGAACGATAGAAATTGCGCTCGTCGCAGCGGGCGGTTGAACACCACTTCTTCGCTTTCTGTAATACCGCGGACTTGGAAGACGTTCTTCGCCAGATCAACGCCGATTGTGGTAACTTGCATGGGGTGGCTCCTCTCATAAGCAGATTCTGACACCTGCACTATGGCGCATCGCGACGCCGGTTGGAGCAGGAGCCATCCACCCCATCACCTTCCCGCCCTCTTGCCTAGAGGCTCCGATGCTGCGGGCGCGAAGATCATGTCCCCTTTGGCTGATAAGAGGTCATCCGGTTGGTCGCGCCGAGGCCTGAAAGGTTAAGATTCGCGTGCCGCGCCGACGCAAGTCCGGTTTGAGCCCAGAGTCACACATGCTGCGTTGTGCGCGAGCGGCTGCTTTGGAGTTCACCCCGTAAAGGTGCAGTACGCTTTGACATATCGGTCATACAGTGCCGGGAACTTGCGCACCTTTTCTGATACGCCCGGCCCTTCCAGCGTGAAGATGAACTCTTCCCGATACTCATAGTAATGCGTAGAGCCACCCCCTCTCGGAGAGGGGTGGGTTTCTCTCGATGGCTCCCGCAGGATGGAGCGTTCTTGTCGTGCAAGAGTTGAGGGACGCATTGTAAAGCCAATAAGCCCAAATCCGATTTCTGGTGGTCCCGGATCGAGAACAGCGTAACCAAATTTCTCCCCTGGCCGGAGTTTGTTTTCATTGATCTCGGCATCGACCATATCAACCTGAACAGATGTCCACAGAACCCAGCCTTGTTCAGGTCTGTCTCGCCACCTGTAGGTTGTCATCTGACAGCCTTCTATCTCTACAGAATGCCGCTCATCTTTGAACGCGTTGGTCGCGGCGTCTTCTATCGCTGCTGCTAGCGACGATCGGCTTTCCGCGTGTAAGGGAAGGCCGAAGATTAGAAGGACCGCTATAAGGCAAGTTCTCATGTTAGTTCTCAGATTCAGATGCACCGTTTGGTTCCGTTTAGCCGAGGATGCGAGCTTACTCTATGGCGATTAGTCCGTAACGGTAGACCGGATGGTTGCTGGTCGCGAAACACTTCTCCGAAAAGGCCGGTGATACGCCCATTCTTTCGACCCGGAGTAGTTCCGGACAACGAACAGATTAGATACAGCAGACATTGGGTTGCTTGCGGCGAATTGGCGCTATGTCCCGCTCACCGGACCTTCGCCCCTCGAAAATGTTGCACGCTGCGCGAATGGCCGGTCTCGGGAAGCCGCAATGCGGCAACACGGGAGTCTGGC
>NZ_PYIB01000093.1:0-711 GCF_009129705.1 Roseobacter sp. TSBP12 | reverse complement strand
GAAGGTCGCAAAGCCTGGGCCGTCGAGATCGTGGACTTTCGACGAACCAATCACTTGGCTCAGAGAGCGAATCCTCGAAAGGATCGTCTCGATGTCATGCTGCGCGAGTTCGGCTTTCAGGCCATCAATCTGTTTTTGATAGGTTGGGGCAAGTGTCGTGAGAACTTGGTCCGTGAGCCCCGCAACTGCCGGGATGAGCGGATAGGTGCCATCGGGCTTTGCCATTCCGGCAGAAGCTCCAGCGCCAACCAACAGCCCGATCCGCTTCCGGCCCTGCGCGACGATCGTCCTAAGCGCCGCCATATACTGATCGGGATTATGAACACTGACAGTCAACTTGCGCTCCCTCAACACTTGCTTCTGCATCCTCGCATCTAGCACTTGGTTCAATATTTCACGCTCGATCTCGCCCGTCTACGGCGGCCGTCTGAAAAGGCTCCGGCTTTCCAACCGCATTGAAGCTTGTTGCGCTTGTTAGCAGCGCAGTTTGGATAGTGTGCGCAGGGGGCGTGTCTGTCGTGCGTTCTGTATCCCGCTAGGCCGAAATGCCTTGCCTCCGTCATGCGGAAATTAAGATGCCAGCTTACTATGTCAGTTTCATTAGGCTCATGTTGGCGTACAGATGCAGACAGGGCCACTGTTTTATCTCATCCTGTTCGGCATTGAATTTGCAGTCTTTTCGCTGAGGGCGTACTTTAAGCACCCAATTCT
>NZ_PYIB01000092.1:0-534 GCF_009129705.1 Roseobacter sp. TSBP12 | reverse complement strand
AGAACCGCGCTAGGAATACCCGACAGATCAAGCACCGTTATCGCTTTCTCGTGGCCAATCCAGCTTTCGAGCAGGGATGGAAGGTCATTCGTTACGTGGCCCGTCAGGTCAGGCTCCCATTCACCGGGCTTGAGCAGGAACTCGAACTGACGATCGAGCATACGTGATCGCATTCGGTCGAGCTGCTTGCGGATTCCGAGCACACCGACGTTGTTCTGGTAAGGTGCTGAATTCGTTGTTGTGTGCGGCTGGTAGGCTGGTTGACGAAGCGTGGTCGCGTCGCCGGGCTGAATGATCGCCGGTTGTGTCTTGGCCTGATCGAGCCAGGTTTTAACTTCTGGTTCGATCAGCTCGAGCCACAGGTTTCGCAAGCTGTACGGAATAGGGCTGTCGAAGGTCATTGAATTCAGATCGACACCAGGCAAATTGTCTGCTTGAGCAATCGCGCTTTTGGCTGCGAAGATCTTGTCGAGTATTGCGGTCGTTGCGCGATCATCCAACTTCCCGCACAGAAAGTTGAGTATTTCGGCCGGC
>NZ_PYIB01000091.1:0-1639 GCF_009129705.1 Roseobacter sp. TSBP12 | reverse complement strand
GAACAAATCGGCGACGAGGCCGAAGTCGGCGACCTGGAAGATCGGGGCCTCTTCGTCCTTGTTGATGGCGACGATGACTTTGCTGTCTTTCATGCCGGCGAGGTGCTGGATCGCGCCGGAGATGCCGACGGCGATGTAGAGTTCGGGGGCGACGACTTTGCCGGTTTGGCCGACTTGCCAATCGTTCGGGGCAAAGCCCGAATCGACCGCCGCGCGCGAGGCCCCGACGGCTGCGCCGAGTTTGTCCGCCAGCGCCGAAATGATCGCAAAATCTTCTTCGGAGCCGACGCCACGCCCGCCGGAGACGACGATTTTGGCGGAGGTCAATTCGGGACGATCATTGACCGCGACCTTGTCCTCGACAAAGGCCGACAGGCCCGCATCATGCGCGCCGGAGGCGTCCGACACCGACGCCGCACCCGACAGGCCCGCCGCGTCAAAGGTCGAGGTGCGGAAGGTGATTACCTTTTTTTCATCTTTCGAGCGTACCGTCTGAATCGCGTTCCCGGCATAAATCGGGCGCGTGAACGTATCGGCATCCACAACGGAGGTGACATCGGTCAAAATCATCACATCCAAAAGTGCTGCAACCCGCGGCAAGACGTTCTTGCCCGTGGTCGTGGCGGGCGCGGTGATATGCGCGTAATCGCCCGCCAAAGACACGATCAAAGCGGCCAGATTTTCGGCCAGGCCATTGGCATAGGCCGCGTCATCCGCGACCAAAACCTTGGTCACGCCGTCAATTTTCGCGGCCTCATCGGCAGCCGCCGCAGGACCACAGACCAGAACCGTCACATCGCCCAGTTGGGCGGAGGCGCTCACCGCTTTGGCGGTGGCATCCATCGCAAGCGCGCCAGAGGCGACTTCAGCAAGACACAGAACAGCCATCAGACCAGCCCTCCTTCTTTGAGTTTCGCGACCAGGTCATCGACCGAGCCGACCTTGATGCCCGCATCGCGGCCTTTGGGCTCGCTGGTCGATACAACGGTCAAACGCGGTGCGGTGTCGACGCCGTAATCTGCGGATGTCTTTTCATCCAAAGGCTTTTTCTTCGCCTTCATGATGTTCGGAAGCGAGGCATAGCGCGGCTCGTTGAGACGCAAATCGGTGGTCACAATCGCCGGAAGCGGCACGGAAATGGTCTGCAACCCACCGTCGACTTCGCGGGTCACGACCGCTTTGCCACCGTCGATTTTGACCTCGGAGGCAAAGGTCGCCTGACCCCAGCCCAAAAGGGCGGCCAGCATCTGACCCGTCGCATTCATGTCATTGTCGATCGCCTGCTTGCCGAGAATGACCAGTTCAGGCGCCTCTTCTGCCACGATTTTGGCGAGGAGTTTGGCCACAGCCAGCGGTTCGATCTCGACGCCTGATCCTCAACCACAAGAAGCCCGCGATCCGCGCCCATAGCCAGCGCATTGCGGATCGTGTCGGTGGATTTCTTCTCGCCGATCGACACGACGACGATCTCGCTGGCCACGCCGGACTCTTTCAGACGAATGGCCTCTTCAACCGCGATCTCATCGAACGGGTTCATCGACATCTTCACATTCGCAAGATCAACTCCAGTGCCATCGGCCTTCACTTTGACCTTCACGTTGTAGTCAATCACGCGTTTGACTGGTACCAAAACCTTCAT
>NZ_PYIB01000090.1:0-671 GCF_009129705.1 Roseobacter sp. TSBP12 | reverse complement strand
CATCCGCCGTCTCGTCTTTAGTCAATACCTCAACGTCAAAGATGCCAAGGGGTTGATGAGCGTTCTGGCCGGTGACGTTTCTTTGGAAGATGCCGTCATCCATGACTCTGTACTCGGGGCGGATATTCTTGTCAGCGAACCAAGCAATGTGAACGCAGCCGACGTCTTGTCTTCACGGCGCTTCATCGAGTTTCTGGAAGCGGCCCGAACTGCCTATGATTTCGTGATCATTGACACGCCCCCTGTGCTTGTCGTCCCTGATGCGCGGGTGGTGGCACAGCAAGTGGATGTCGTTCTGTTCACCGTACATTGGGATAAAACAACGAAGTCCCAAGTGCGCGATGCTCTTCGCATGTTTGAAACTGTCGGCGTCACGATCAGTGGCCTTGTGCTCAACCAAATCGATCCAAAGGGGATGAAGCGGTATGGCTATGGGGATTCATATGGGGCCTATGGGTCCTACGGGAACAAATATTACACGAACTAATCGCCCAAACCGGGCGAAGTCGGCTTGTATCCTTCGAGTGAGGCGCGAAAGCCTCGGTTGCGGGAGATCGGCAAAACAGAATGGTTTTAAGGGCTGTTTTTCGCTATGACGAACCAAAGTCCTATGGGTTTTAGACAAGGAATGACTCCATTGCGTATAGCTGTTGCTCTTCTTATGGCACTTT
>NZ_PYIB01000089.1:0-8369 GCF_009129705.1 Roseobacter sp. TSBP12 | reverse complement strand
CTCAAACTTTTCCTTAGCCATATCGAGGCGCCTCTTGGTTTGACTGGGTCGATCAAGACCCGAATTAACATCGCGGGCTAGTTATTGGCTCTGGAGAGGAAAATCAAGCGTCAGTTGCTCTTTGTGGCATTTGGTGTCTCAGGAACCGCATCTGGTGCGAGTACCGCAAGCGCCGCCTTGGCTTCGTCGGCGTCCGTGGTTTCGGGGGCGACGGGGTCAATGCCAAACCACTCCCCATTTTCCAACAACCACCGCTCTACCTTTAAGGCCGCATTCCGGGTCAGGATGTCGAGCTGTTCCTGTTTGGTCCGTGTCAGGCCCGAGCCAATCAGGGTCTCGCCTGACAGGCTTTCGAACACCGTCAAAAGCTTGGGCTTATCCGTCAGTTTTTTGCCCTGCGCATCGTCCCAAATGTTGACCGTGAGCACGAGCACCGATTTGGGCGTGAACACCACCGGAATCCCTGGCGCGGCAAGGCCATAAGCGTCCACTTTGATACCGATGTGATAAAGCTTGTCTCCGTCGTAGCGGCCAAACCGCGCCTGCATCGCGGCTTTCAAAGCGGTCTCAACCTCCTCCTCCGTCGCATTGCGTGAGAACGGGGCCTTTTGCATATCTGTCGCCACCACGACGTTATGGCCAAGGGTAAAATCCCCGAGATTCACCAGCGGCGTGTCTTCGGTCACCATTTTGGCATCGCTACAGGCGACCAGCGCCAAAAACGACAGTCCGACAACGACGCGGCGAGCAAGTGAGATCACAGGGTATCCTCCAAATTTGGTCCAGATCACGACTAAAGGCAAATGTCGCCTCACGCAACGTCTGGTCCTTAATCGCAAATTTGGCGCAGCCGCTGCCACGCCATGTTCGACATAAACGGCACACCCTCATCGACATAGGAATCGGCCGCCGCCTGCGCCCGCGTCACACGATCGCCAAGCTGCGGATGACTGGCCAGATGCGAAGCAAGGCCTTCGCTGTCGCCATATTCGGCTTTGAGCCGTTCAAACAAGGGTGCCAGCGCGCCGGGCGAAATACCCGCACGCGGCAACATCTCATGCGCATAGCTGTCGGCGGCACTTTCCGCCGCTTGGCTATACTGCGCGTTGACCAATTGATTGACCGCCATCAACACCATCGTGCCGCCGGCAAAATCCCCAAACACCAGCGAGAGCACGCCAAAGGTGCCGACCGAGCGCAAAGCGTGGCGGGTGGGATCGCGGTGATCGACATGGCCCATTTCATGCGCAATGACGGCGGCGACCTCATCCGGCGATTCCGCCGCATCAATCAACCCGCGCATGACCACGATACGCCCGCCGGGCAAGGCAAAGGCATTGACCATGTCGAAATCCAGCACGGTCAATTGCACCGCATCCGAGGCAAGCGTGGAAGCGGCGAGCAATTTGGTTTCCATCTGCTTTAACGCTGCAAGACCCTGTTCGTTCTCGCATTCACCAAGCGGCACAAACCCGCCCGAAAACGCCTCGCGCACCTGTTGATAGGTCTTTTCGCCCAATGCGCGTTCGCCCTCAATGGGCAACAACGTGGCCAATTGATCGGCAATCAACGGGATCAGGAAAAACACGATCAGCGCCACAGACCCCATGGCTCCCGCGATCAATCCCGCGAGACGCCCGCGCCCGGTGACCGGCGCACGATGGCGCAGAGACGGCGCGCGCGCTTCGATGTCGTGCAACAAAACAGTGTCACGCACATACAGCCGCGCCGTGGGGGTCAGCACATTGGTGAACACCCCCAACCGTGCCGGCCCCCAACGCAGCTTGGTCTGCCCCTCGACATGGCGCAGATGCGACAACGGCCACGTCCATGTCTGCGCCTGCCCCGTGTCATCGGTGTAGGACAAAGACAGCCCCGCCTCGTTAGGACGGACTTGCACATAGACCTCATGGCGATGCGCGCTTTCGCCATCAACGAAATCGCAAAGCACCCCTTCGGGTATTGGCCCCCAGGGGCTACGCACGGCCCCGGTCATATCGCGGCTCCCAAATCAAACGCTTCGGCCATGCCTTCGGCCTCTCCGGCCTCGTCACGGGCACGCTGTGCGATCTTGCGAAGATGTTCGCCGCCGGTCAGGGTCAGCGTTTCGGCATAATGCCGCCACACCGGGAACAGTACAAAGGTCTGACGAAACACCGAGAAAAACAACAATGTCGACATGTAGATAAAGATCGCAAAGAACACGCCCACTTCGGCCGAGGGCATCCCATCGCCCCCCAACCCCGAGCCATCCGAGACCGCGCCAGTGGCAAACAGGCCAAAGTCGCGCAGGCCGGGGAAGGCCAAAATCAGAACGCCCGAGGCAACACCAGCCACGGCCAAAGAGGCCAATGTGGTGAAGAGGTTGGTCAGGATATAGCCCGCAAAATTCAACCAGAAAATGCGCGGGAAAGAGGCGTTGGAAATCAGGCCCACCCCGCCTGCGGTTTTGTGATTGGCCATGTAGCGCAGGGCGACCACACGGTAGCGGGTGTAGAAAAACAGACCGCCAAAAATCGCGACGATGGAAAGGAGGGGCATCAATCCGGCCCATGCCGAGAGCACAAAATCCCCCTCGACGGAAAGCCAGACCGCGCCGCCAATGACAAAAAGAATGACCCAAAAGAGATCAACACCGGCAAAAACGGCTTGATCAACCCGGTCCAACGCCCGCCTTGGTTCAGCCTCTGAGTGCCAAAAAACGTCCGATCCGTGCGGAATTTTTCAAGTTTGAAAGTCATGCGGGGCCAAAGAACCCCCATCGTGATCAGCGTCAAAAACAACTGCCCCATCGCATAGGCGGTGTATCTCCCTGCTGCAGGTTCAAGCCCAAAGCGAATGCCGCGCCACCGTGTGCGCGCATAGACATAGCGTTTGGCGCGGTAGGAGGCGAAATAGATCAGCGGAATGGCAAGGACGGCGGCGATGAGATAGGCCTCATATTCCTCTTGGAACAGCGCAAAAGAGGCATAGACCAAAATCAGCGCCACAACCCCGATCAACAGCGCCAAAATCACCAAAGCGATGAGAAATCCGGTGAATTTCTCAATGCCCTTGCCGACATATTCCAACGGCGTGCGGTCGGGACGGATGGCGGACCAAAAATGCCGCCGCAGCCGGGTTTTCATCCAAAACCGATAGAACCCAAGCGTCACCACCGACAACACCGCCGTCCAGATCGAGAGCGACAACAGCGGGACGAGGCGGCCCTCGACGTCGGTTTTCAAAAGCTGCGCCATACCCCGGCCCTCTCGTTACGCCCTGCCTGAAAGCTTAGCCAAACTTATTGTCACGCGGAAACCCATGCGGCGGCTGTTTGCCAATGCCCGCCCGTTTGCTCAGCCATTGCGTCAGGTCTTTCTCGGTGCGTGTATTGCCCCCGCCCATGGTCCAGCTTAGCCCCTCCTCCCACTTAAACGTGGTCAGATCGGACAGCCCGCCATCCAATTCCAAAAGCCCCTGCGCGCCGCGTGCCTGGTTGTATTTCTGCAGCCGCACGCCCTTGCCACGGTTCAATTCCGGGACTTCGGAAATCGGGAACACAATGAACCGACGGTTTTGCGACATGACGGCAACGTGATCGCCCTGTACCCGCCGCACCACGGCGGCGACTTCGCCGTCTTTGACGTTGAGCACCTGTTTGCCAGAGCGGGTCTGCGCCACCACCTCTTTTTCGGGGATGACAAAGCCATTGCCGGCATTGGACGCGACGATCAATTTGCCCTCGGGATCATGGACGAAAATATCGACGATCTCCGCCTCATTCGGCAGATCCACCATCAAGCGCACAGGTTCACCCATGCCACGCCCGCCCGGAAGACCGGCTCCCGAGAGCGTATAGAACCGCCCGTTTGACCCCATCAGCAACAGTCGATCCGTGGTTTCCGCATGGAAACAGAATCGCGGCGCATCTCCGTCTTTGAATTTCAACTCGCGCGTCAGGTCAATGTGACCCGACATGGCGCGTATCCAGCCCATTTGCGAACAGACCACGGTGATTGGCTCGCGTTCAATCATCGCCTCAAGCGGCACGTCCTCGACTTCGGCGGCCTCGGCAAATTGCGACAGGCGCATACCACGGGCATAGTCTTTGCCAAATTTCTTTTTGGTCTCTTTCAGTTCTTCGGAAATGCGGTCCCATTGCATGACTTCGCTGTCCAACAGCGCATGAAGCCCGGCCTTTTCCGCCCGCAAGGCGTCGCGTTCCTTGATCAGTTCGATCTCTTCGAGACGCCGCAAGGACCGCAGGCGCATGTTGAGGATCGCCTCGGCTTGCACTTCGGTCAGCTCCCCCACGCCCTCTTTGGCGGGCAGCGGCGAAACATAGTCTTTTTCCGACATGGCGCGGGCATGATCCACGCCCCAGTTCTCCGCCATCAACGCCATTTTCGGATCATCGTCATAGCGGATGATGTCGATCACCCGGTCGAGATTGAGAAAGGCGATGATAAAGCCTTCGAGCACCTCAAGGCGGTGGTCGATCTTTTCCAAACGGTGCTGAGAACGGCGTTGCAACACCACGCGGCGGTGATCAAGCCAGGCACGCAACACCTCTTTGAGCGAGCACACTTTCGGCGTGCGCCCGTCAATCAACACGTTCATGTTGAGTGCGAACCGCGTCTCCAGATCGGAGTTGCGGAACAGCGTGTTCATCAACACCTCAGGCAGGACGTTTTTGGATTTCGGCTCCAAGATCACCCGGATGTCCTCGGCACTCTCGTCGCGCACATCCCCCAGAATCGGCACTTTTTTGGTCTGGATCAGCTCGGCGAGTTTTTCGATGAGTTTGGATTTTTGGACCTGGTAAGGGATTTCGGTGATGACAATCTGCCATTGCCCGCGCCCCAGATCCTCAACCTCCCATTTTGCCCGCACCCGGAACGAGCCGCGCCCGGTGGCGTAGGTTTTCATCATACTTTCGCGTGGCTCGACAATGACGCCGCCGGTGGGGAAATCCGGGCCTTTGACATAGTTCAAAAGCGTCTCATCGCGCACATCCGGTGTTTTGATCATGTGCAGCGAAGCATCAATCAGCTCGGAAATATTATGCGGCGGGATGTTCGTCGCCATCCCCACCGCAATACCGCTTGAGCCATTGGCCAAAAGGTTTGGAAAGGCGGCGGGCAGCACTTCGGGTTCGCGCAACGTGCCGTCGTAGTTGTCGCGAAAATCGACCGCATCCTCGGCCAGACCTTCGAGCAGCGCCTCCGCCGCGATGGTCATCCGCGCCTCGGTGTAACGCGAGGCCGCCGGGTTATCGCCATCAATATTGCCAAAGTTCCCCTGACCATCGACCAGTGGATAGCGGACGTTAAAATCCTGCGCCAACCGCGCCATGGCGTCGTAAATCGCCATATCGCCATGCGGGTGATAATTCCCCATCACGTCGCCGGAGATTTTCGCCGATTTGCGGAACCCCCCACCTGACGAGAGACGCAATTCGCGCATCGCGTAGAGAATGCGCCGATGCACCGGCTTCAACCCATCGCGCGCATCGGGCAGCGCCCGGTGCATGATGGTCGAAAGCGCATAGGTCAGGTAACGATCGCCAATGGCTTGGCGAAGCGATTCTGAAAAATCAGTCGGGGGCGTGCCACCTGCGGGCGGGTCTTGGGTCAAATCACTGCTCATGTGTCGATGAATAGCGCCCACCTCGCCCCCCGGCAAGCGCGTCTCGCGTGCTCCTCCGGCAACGTCGGACATCTTAGGCGGACCAATGGCGCAGTTTTCCCCGTCACTCCCTCGCGAATCGCGTAGTATGGAGCTGTAACAAGTGTTTGGGGGGAAACGATATGCTGCGTCTTTTGGCGATCACTTTCGTTGGGCTTTGGGCGGCCCTTATGGTGTTCGGGCGGGATTTGTCCGCCGAAGAACAGGCCCAGCTTGACCTGAGACGTTCCGAAAAGGTCTCTGTCCTTGCCAGCCTATCCGAAACTTGGAATGCCGCTTTTGGCATGGATCGCAAACGTCAGGGAGCCTATGTGCCGACCTTGGCTGAACTGAACGCTCAAAAGGCCTTGTCGCCCTCCGGCCTTGCGCCCGAGGTACAAGCGGATGCGACCCAAGGCACGATGGCGCAGCTTGCAAGCTTTAGCGACACTCCGACGCAAACCATCGCCACCGTTACAACCCGGGTCAGCGACCCCGAAAAACTGGCTGGTTTGTTGCAACCCGCCTCCCTTGACGCGCCTGACATGACCCTGCGCGAAGTGACCGCCACGCGTGTCAACGTCCGCTCCGGCCCTTCCACCAATCATGAGGTTTTGGGGCAGGTGCATTTTGCCGAAATCGTTCAGGTGATCTCTCCTGTCGAGAACGGTTGGGTCAAAATCTCTGTCGAAGGCGATGGCGTGTCGGGCTATATGTCGGCCAATTTCCTACGCGCTCTAGCGCAATAACCCCACCTGTTCGCAAAACCGGCTTTCCCCTCTCGCCTTTGCGCTCTAAGCCTTTTGCATCCTCGCAAAAGGCTTTTTCATGCGCACGATCCTGATCACCGGCTGCTCCACTGGCATCGGCCATCACGCCGCTCATTTTCTAAAATCCAAAGGCTGGCGGGTGTTTGCAACCTGCCGTGCGCAGGATGATGTGGCGCGCCTGACATCTGAGGGTTTGGAAAGTTTCCGTCTGGATTACGAAGACCCGGCCTCGATTGAAGCCGGATTCAACGAGACCCTCGCCCGCACCGGCGGCACCTTGGACGCGCTGTTCAACAACGGCGCTTACGCCATCCCCGCCGCTGTCGAAGACCTGCCCGTCGCAGCGCTGCGTCAAAATTTCGAGGCAAATTTTTTTGGCTGGCACGATCTGACGCGTCGGGTCATTCCGGTGATGCGGGCGCAGGGCACGGATGGCAAGGGGCACGGCCGCATCATACAATGCTCCTCCGTGCTTGGCCTCATGGCGATGCCTTGGCGCGGCAGCTACAACTCCACAAAATTCGCCCTTGAGGGTCTGACCGACACGCTACGGCTGGAAATGCGCGGCACAGGGATCAAAGTCATCACCATCGAACCCGGCCCGATTGGCACCGCCTTTCGTCTCAATGCACGCCAACAATTTGACAAATGGATTGATTGGCAGGCCTCAGCGCGCGCCGATCAGTATCGCAACGCCCTCGTCCCGCGCCTCTACAAAGCCACCGAAACCAGCGCGCCGGACCGGTTTGAATTGGGCCCAGAGGCAGTCAGCGCCAAAGTTTTGCGCGCCCTGACCGCGGCCACCCCCCGCGCGCATTATTATGTCACAACACCCACCTATATCGCCGCCCTGTCACGACGCCTCCTGCCACAGCGGCTCATCGACCGGGTGATGGCCAAGATCTAAGCGCGACCAATCGCGTGTTGGGCCTTGCGCCAAAATGCGCTATCTGCGGTACAAACACGAAGGATATGCACATGAATTCCGATCCGCTCCTCTACATCATTGGCGCCGCCTGCCTCGTCGTCCTCGTCATCCTCGCACTTGGCATCGGCCAGTTTGGGCGCGGCGGAGCGGAGGGGGCGAAAAAGTCCAACAAGCTGATGCAATACCGCATTCTCGCGCAATTGGGCGCGGTCATCCTTGTGGTGATTTATGTGGCTCTGCGCAAAACGGGGAACTGATATGGTTGTTTTGAACAAAATCTACACGCGCACGGGCGACACAGGTGAAACCGCTCTGGGCGATGGAACGCGGGTGGCCAAATATAACCCTCGGGTCGACGCGTACGGCACAGTGGACGAGTTGAATTCCACCGTGGGGCTGGCGCGTCTGCATGCGGTGGGCGAAATGGATGTGGCGCTGTCGCGCATTCAAAATGACCTGTTCGATCTGGGTGCGGACCTGTGCCGCCCCGGCATGGAACAGGACGCTGAGGCCGACTATCCGCCGCTGCGTCTGATCGCCTCACAGGTCGACCGGCTCGAATTGGAAATCGACACAATGAACGCAGATCTCGCGCCTTTACGCTCCTTTGTCCTGCCGGGCGGATCAGCATTAGCGGCACATTTGCATCTGTGCCGTACCGTGGCACGCCGCGCCGAACGCCTCTCGGTCGAGCTGAGCCAAATCGAAACCATCAACGACATTGGCGTCAAATACCTCAACCGCCTGTCCGATTGGTTCTTTGTCGCCTCGCGGGTGGCCAATAACAACGGCGCGGATGACGTCTTGTGGGTGCCGGGCGCGAACCGCTGATCCTGTCGATCCTCTATGACGTTGCGACATTTGTTCCGGCAAACGTCACGTCTTTGAACGAAAGTTGCGTCATTAGGGGCTGTTTTCTGCGCCCGCAAAAGGCTAATAAAATTTCCGGAGAGCTGATTGCCCCCGTTTCGGGCGGCTGAAATCATAAGGGAGACCCCGCCAATGAAGGTTTTGGTACCAGT
>NZ_PYIB01000088.1:0-56989 GCF_009129705.1 Roseobacter sp. TSBP12 | reverse complement strand
TTCCTCTTCGGCCAGACGCGCGGCTTCCGCCTCAGCCACTTTCGCAGCATCTGTTTCGAGTGTCGTAGAGATAACGCCAGCATGGCGAGCATCGTCGATCAGATCACTCGGGCAGTCATCGCCCGCAAAATACTGTACCGGATAGACATTGCCCGGTGGAACTGCAAGCCAGTCGCAAGTGAATTTTTTCATGGTTTTGTCTCCGGTCAGCATGGGATGGGGGCGGAAGTCCGCCCCACACCGATGATGATCAGGTGGCCGAAATATTCGCGGCTGTCGCAGATACGACCGGTGCATAGCGCGGCCCCTGCAAAATCCACGCGCCGGATACGGCAGCGTCCGTACCCGTGGTGCCAGTGATAACAGCTCGGACATATTTCTTTGTGCCGATGTAGCCGACGCTGCCAACTGGAATGGTGTCAGATGCATCGTCGGTGACGGCAAGCGCGGCCTCGGTGCCGATAAGGTCAGTATCGGCAACAGCCGTGAAGTCCGCATCTGCCGTGGTGTCACTCTCTTGGATTTCGACCGAGAAACCAGCGGCAGTACCAGCGTCCGTCACAGTGCCGGTGAAGTAGGCAAGCGTGACATGCTGAAAGTTGGACACATCGACGATGTTACCAACCGAGGCTGTGGTGCCGCTCAGCGTTGCGCTGATCGCCACGGCAATGGTCGTCAACGACCGGATATCAGATTTCCGCATTGGATAACCTCCTTACGCGAACTTGATGAGCTTGATGGCGTCGAAGTCGGTGACACCGCCGCCGACACGTTTGGTGACATAGAAAAGAACATGCGGCTTTGCAGTGAAGGGGTCACGAAGAACCGTCATGCTCGTTCCTTCAACGATGGTGTATCCCGCCGCAAAATCACCAACAGCGATCGAGAGAGAGTTGGCCGCGACAGTCGGCATATCGTCGGCGACATAGGCCTGTCGGCCCATGATGGTGCGTACCAGCGTTCCATCACCATTCAAAATTTCGCGCATCAGATACGTGCCGTCGCCGTCCTTCATCACGGCAACATCGGCCATTGTGGCATTTTTCATCATCCAAGACGCATTGGACTGATAAGCGCCCTGCAGATCATAGAAGGTTTTCACCAAAACGTCTGCGGGGGCCGTGGCATCGAACGCACCACTTGTCCCAGTGCCACGATATTGCAGCGACTCCGCTGCCCGAGTGGCATCATCCGTGGTCGCGGTTGAGTAGGTCAGGAAGCCCTTAGGCTTGTCGATGCCACTGCCAGCCACAAACGCTGTCGCCTCGGCGCGACCGAAACGATCTTCGACGCGCGCCTGCAACCAACCTTCAAGGTCAAACCCGACGTCATCGAGCATCCGCTGCGACACCTTAGGCATGGCCGAAAGTTCATGTGCGGTGATCGAGATGCGGTTGATAGTCGGCGTATCGGTTTCGTTACGGGTCGATTTCTCGCCGGCCCATTCATAACCAGCATCGCCGCGCTCAGTCAGAACATTATAGCTCATGCCCTCAAGCGTCACAACAGATGCCACCTGACGCACCGGAGACGACCGGCGAAGGCGGGCCTGAATTCCTTCGCGCAGTTGGTCAGGAATCAAAAAACCACCGCTGTCACCAGTCGTGGTGGACATGGCCTTAAGTTCGTCAGCCTCGATGCCCTTGCGCATATAATCGCCAAAAGCTTTCGATTCCTGCGTCTTGTCTTTGCCAGCGGCATTCGGACGGTTAAGCTTGGTTTCGATCTCGTCGAGACGGGATTTCAGCGCAATCTGCGCTGCATCCTGCTCCGAGATTTTTCCCGCCAGATCGGCCTTGATGTTGTCCATTGTGGCCTTATCGAGATAGTCGGCACTCTTGCCTTCCAGCTCTTCTGCTTTCTGCTTTGCCGCGTGCGCGACCTGTTGCGTCGCTTCGAAGAGCGACTTCACTTCATCAATGTCAGCCATGAGGCTTACTCCTTGGTGATGTTAAGTTTTTGGCGCATCATTTGCGCCAGATCATCCAAGCCCGTGCCAGCCTCACGCATGGCCCCGATCTTGTTCGCCGCCGCCGCTGATGCGGCCTTGGCTTCGGTATTGGTGAACCCTGCCTCGCGCAGGGATTCCTCCATCCACCGTTTCAGAAGGGCGCTGTTGCCCGTCTTGAATTCCTCAAATGCATCGGCGGCCTTGAATCCATCGACGCGCGCAAGTTCTTGCATTGGGAAGGTAACCAGAGACACCTCCCAAAGCTCGGCTTTCTTGATCAGGCGCGCCTTCCCAGTACGTCCAGCGTCAACCGTTCGATATCCAATCGAAAGGCCATCAACGGCCGTAGCCTTTACCTCTTCGAAAGCCTCTCTTCCGCGATCTGTGGTGAGCAACATATGCCCCTTGACGCGCAGACCGCGCCCATCCTCAGCAACTTCATCCCAGACGCCTATCACCTGATCAGGGTCATGCTGCTTGAGCATCTTTACCCGACGTCCTGACACAAGTGACGCCGCAAAAGCCCCCGGAGCGATTATGTCTCCGCCTTGGTCGATCGCGTCAAAAATTGCGCCATAGCCCTCGATTAGGCCTTCTCCGCTTGCCTTGATATCAAGCGACAGGTGCTTGTGTTCCACTCGCGCTACCCTCCTGTGCCGGCGTTTTATTCATAGATCCGCGCGACAGCGTGTCAGCAAGTGGATCGTCGATTGGATTCATACCAAGTTCGGCGCGAACTTCATTTTGCGTCATCCACGCCGGGGCACCACCTGATCCAAGCGCCTTGGCATGGTTCTCAGCTTGGTCCTTGAAGTCGCCTCGCATCATGTTGCGCTCATCCAGATCGACCAGAAGACCCGGTGCATGGTCTAGAATATCGCGCGCGCAGGCCTGCTCGAACCGCTCCATCCAAGGCCCGAGGGTATGTATGACGTGGTTGCGGAACATCTGCTCCGCACTGGCAAATGTCGCCGCCTTGTCACTTTGCATCATCATGATCGGCATGACCCGCATCGCCCGGCCGATTTCCTCGATCTGAAACCGCCGCGAATCCATCGTCTCAGCATCAACGCCGCTCATGGTCATGGGCTGAAACTTCGCGTCCCCGTCCAAAATGGCTATCCCACCATCTCCGTCTGGGCCAAACTTAGCTTGCCATGTCTCGCGCAACTTTTCGGCAGTTTCCGGCGCGAGCTTCTGCACGAAGCTCAGAACACCAGAGGGCTTCCCGCCTGCGCCAGCGAGTTTTGCCTGTTGCTTTTCCAGTGCCTTGGAAAGGCCGATCGCCTCTCGCGCCTGCCGAACAGCCGGAAGTCCCTGATACCCGTCAAGCGACGGACCGCGTAGGTAAAGAACTTGTGATGCATCAAAATACCCGTGCGTCTTGTCGGCATAATCGACACGGATGCGCAGCGAAAAATCGCGCAGTTGCTCCACCGACCATGACCCTGGCGGAACCGGAAGCAACTCACGCACCTCTCCACCGATTTCGTTCTTGATCGCGATGGCAGAACCAGCCAATGCGGCGCAAAAAACCATGCCTTCGCGGAATTCGTAACTCGTTTGCCAGCCATTCGGATGCACTGCCAAGAGCCGATGCGCCCAATGGTCACGTGAGACGCGGCGGCGCTCAAGGTCAGTCGCTTGGTCAATTTCGACCGACATGACGCGCACTGGCATTTGCGCAATACCCTCTGCGATCACTCGCGCGGCACAGAACACGGCTGGAACGTCGAGAGACGACTGCACTGAAACCGAAGCACCGGAATATGTGCCCCAACCGATCCACCCAGCTACGCGCGCAAGCTGGTCTAGTGTCACGGTGACACCCTTTTTGCGCAGTCCGAACATCAGAGAACCATCATTTCTTTGGTATCCAAATAAGAGCCTATGTTGACAGCAACAGGATCGCGCAGCATCAACATGAAGGCGTTGAGTGTTGCCATAAGCGGGTCAATCTTTGCTTTTCCCGCGACTTCTTTAGTGATCCGCACTGCCGACCCTTTGATTTCAGGCTTGGCATTTCCAACGGTCCAGGACATTAAATCCTGATCACCATGCAAAAACGTTTTCTGTTTCAGCATGCGTTCAAGACCCCATATCGCAGGCGATAGCCGCCAATCCTGACCGACAATCACAAGCTGCTCATAGGTGATGCCCTTGCCGAACATCTGAAACTGGATTGCGGCGCTGTTCGTCGTATCCACGCCGATTGCGCCTTGCTCTGGCAACAGCCCTGCGGCCAACAAGCGCGCGGCAGTTTCTGCAACCCGACTGACATCACCGGATGTGTCGTCATCGGATAGGGCGATCAAGTCGCCATCCTCGGCAAATTTGCGCAAACGCGGCACGATTTCTTCGCGCAGCTCAAACACCTCTGGGTGGGCAAACGCCCGCGCCCAATGCAGCCATTTACCTGTCTCGCGACAGCGACCAATCACAGCCTCCGCAAAGAGATCGTCCAATCCGCCGCCGTCGATCCCCTGCACAGCAACGTCACTTCGTTCGATCAACTCATCAAGTGTCAGGCCAACCTCGACACAATCCTCCCAATACTGGGCACCAAGCCAACCCGCCGACAGGCCAACACCAATTTCGATATTCAGGTGCTGACTCGCCCAAATTTGTTCGGCGTGCTTTGTCACGCGACCGTTGTTGTCATAGTCATCTTTGAGCGCTTGCGGATCAATTGACAGTCCAAGGTTTGGCAAGACCAATGGCCAGTTTCTTTGATCGCGCCAAAACTCTTGTTTGCGCTGTAATTCCAAAGGAAACTCATAAAGCATCGGCAACATGATCGGAGATGGTCCAGCACGGCCATCTCGTATTTTTCTGGCCTTATCCAACTCCGTGCGCCAAACGCCCGCCGGGCTTTCATCGCTTTGAGTAGTAATCATCAACAGCTTGCCACGCTGTTTGGTGATCCCACCGCCTCGGATTTGCTGCATGACAGCCGCAGCGCGTGGCAGTTTTCCGAGTTCGTGGACCTCATCAATGATCGTCAAAACCGGAATTTCTCCGGTGACGATATTCGTGCCAAATGTCTTTACGGCTAGGCTTGTGTTTGTCTTGCGTCGCGTGATCTCGCTGTCTGAGTCACTGACGTGGAAAATCTTCTTAAGCGTCTCATCCATATCGATCATGCCACGAGCTTGATCAAAGCAGCGGCCTGAAATCGCTTGCGACGGACCAACAAGCATCATCTTGCGGTTTTGCGTTTCTTCCATGTAGAGGGCCGTAAGCCCCAAACCAGCACCATAGGTGGTCTTCGAATTCTTCTTGGGAACCAAACAAAGGAGTTCCCATACAATCGGCTGAAATGTTTCTGGATCTTCACTCGCCAAAAATGCCACGAGGATATCACGAAACCAATCACCACAAGCATCAGCCAGGTAAGGCGCACCTGCAACGTCAGGCAAACGTAGGCGATTGAAAAAGGTTACAACTTTTTGCGCCTTAGCTTCATTGACTGGCACATCAGCAATTGGCGGCAACCCAGCTTGAAGTTTTTCCCACCAGTCAGGGCATGCAAAGCGCGCAAGCGCCTCACTGTTTGACATGAGTGGATGCCTCACGTTCCAACTCAAGCATCAACTCTGCCTCTGCATCATGAGCTTGCGCACGAACCATTGCTTTTTTCCCAAGACCATCAGCGGCCTGTGCTTGGCAGGTCTTGACACCAAACTCCTCTCAGCTTGCATTTCGTCATTTCGATCAAGCATCTGTTGGAACACGCGAGCCGCACCAATAACCCCATTCAGAGCAGACTCGGACATGACCATAATCCGCTCAGCCTCAAGCCGATCCCGCATCATCTCACGCTCAGACAGTTCGGCTCTAAAATACCGCTTCAAAGTCGCCAATGAGCAATCAATAGCATTTGAGACACGCTCATTGCTCCACCCCAAAGCCAGTAACAGTTTGACTTTGTTGCGATTTCTTTCCGTTACCTCAAAAGTGGGTCGGCCACGTTTCCCTTTTCCTTGACGGACAGGGTTGCCAAATAGGTCAGAAACTTCATCGCCCATAAAAAAAATCCCCAGATGAGAGTGAGTACCGGTCTAGGGCTGAGGCCACCCCAGAGATTAGACCCCCCCCCTACCCTTTGCCCGACCTCCGGGCCGCCGCCTCCTCGCGTTGCTTGACCGTGTCGTGGCAGGTCTTGCACAAACACTGCAGGTTCGATTCATCCCAAAACAAATCGAGATCACCCCGATGCGGCCTGATGTGGTCCGCGACCAACAGTGATGTGTCAGACCTCAACACGCCACAAATCCGGCACGTAAACAGATCGCGCGTCAGCACCGCAAACCTCATCCTCTGCCACCGCGCCGTGCCATACAGCTTGCGCAATGGATTGGCCTGCGCCCGTGTCCTGTCATGCTCACGCGCGCCACTCGACAAATACCCGACCTGAGAGGGCAGCCTGTGCGTACCGTCACGCAAACGCGTCAAACGACCCATGCCAACCTCCATCAATGTCTAGATACTTGTGACCAACCCCGACCGACCGCCACCGCGTGACAACCCAAAGTTGGATACGAAAAAGCGCCCAAACCTTTCGGCGGGCGCATTTCTCGATTATTCATAAATTCGTACTGCCAGCGTGGTTAAGCGTCAATACCCTTTTTTCTCACCCAAACCCCTGCATCCTATCCAGCGCCCCGCGCAGCGCCTCCCTGATACCATTCCGACGCGCCTTGTCGTTTGGCTCCCAATGGTACTTGGACAAGACCCCACTGACCGTCAAACCATCCAAACAGACGCTGTCAACAACCATGCGATCGGTGATGATCCGATACCGCCTATCCGCACCACTCGAAGCGCGCGCCCTCTTGACGCTGACCGCAACCCCTCGCCCAATCCTCGCCCGCATCCGCTCCAACCTATTGGCCTGCTCCAACCTCAGATCAAGCACATCAAGATCACCACCGCCGCCACCAATCCGCCCATCAAACGAACTGCACTTGACCGTACCGCCAGACTGCGCCTCAACCAAAGCCGCATAGAGACGCCCAATGGACACCTGACCCGCCGTAAATGGTGGATCATAAACCGCCGCATCATCCTTGGCCTTGCGCTGATCATAGGCCTTGATCGCCGCCGCCTCCATCGCGTCGAACCCATCGCCAACACGCAAACCCTTGCGGCCCGCATAGCCCGCATCCCTGACCCTCAACGACGATCCGGGCACCATCTCCAATACCGTAAATGTCCTGACCAATCCCCGCGCCGGCGCATGTGGTATGTCTGGACCACACACATCAGGCACCGTGCCGCTCTCCATCACCCGCGCGATCCGAACGGCCTCATCCTGCATCCCCTGCAATGCCCGCTCCATCGACGCAACGCCGTCAGGACCGACGATGATCACCCTGTCCTTATCCGTCACCATCACTGCGCCGCCTCCACCCTGCCCAAAGCCGCGATCTTCTCGCACTTTGCGATCTCGCTCACCCTGTGCTGATAAAATGTCATGTCGGATTGTGTCACCTGAACACCATCCCGCATTTGGCGCTCGATGACCTGCATCCGTCTGATCTTGTCGCTCGCCTCATCGCGAATGATCTTGATCGAATACGACTTCGGCCACTGCCGCTTGTCGCGAAGGTATTTGAGCAACTCCGGTGCCCACCCCTCACGGATCGCCTGATCCGCAAAAGGCTCGGCAAAGACCCTGCGGATCAAGGGTGACCCGCTGTCATCCGGCTTTTGATATTTGTAAGCCCAATCCAAAACCCCGTTTGCAATCGGAAACCGATCCCGATCCTTGCCACCCGGCTTACTCGCCGCCTCTTCCTCAAGCGCCGCCAAATTGGCATCGCTCATATACGCCAGCCGCGCGCACAAATCGCCCAACATGTCGTCAAACTGCGCCTTGGTCAAACTCCCCGGCTTGGCCAATCCGCGCCGCAACAAAGGATCAATCAAAACCGACCTGACGCGCTTCTCTCCAATTGCTTGCTCTGCACTGTCCATCACTCGCTCCTTTTCTCAGCCAATCCGACCGATCCACACAATGAACCCCTTGGTTCTTTTTTCCCTCACTCGACGTAAAGAATGGTTTTTTGTTTTGTTTTGTAATGTGTTGTCCTATAGGGCAATTTCACCAACAGGCCTGAAATCAACTGAAATCTAACTGAAATATTTCAGTAGTATTTCAGCAACATTTCACTTCATTTCACTTTGATTTCAGCAGCATTTCACCTTCCACCACTGCGCGGAAATTTGGCAATCTCCCCAGAATATCCAAGCACTTCGACCATTGCCGCCTTGACATTGTCAGATGTGATATAGAGGTCAGAATGTTCGAAATACTCAGCCAAAGCCGTGATCGCTTGCGGATTTGATATGATCGCCTCTCCAACCTTCATTTCCGCCAATTTGGCCTTGATGCGTGATTTCTTGACCGCAAGTTTTGCCGCCTCTCGCGCGCCATCCCGGCCACGCTTGCGCTTGTACATCTCCTCGACAATGCCTTGGATCAAACCCGGATGACCCAGACGCTCCTCCATGCGGCCCGTGACCATGTCCTCAACATGCACCGTCACCCATCCATGCATGACTCTGCCCTTGACGACACACCAGTCATCCAAACTCGAATATCGCGCCAAACTGGCCAACTCGATATCGCTGCTTGGCAATGTGCCACCCGGATCTTGCCGCATGGCCTCAGACCAAAGGATAAGCGCGGTGCCGATCACCTCACGCTGTTTTTCCATAAGAGCCGTCGAAAGGAACTTTGATCCAAGAAACTTGTGACCATAGAACGGCCACCAATCGTGGTTCGACAGCGTCTCACCAACCCTGAGCGGCCAGACGATAAAATCAGAGGTGCAATCGTCGTTTGCACTCATGACGTCTCCCCCGCCAACCGCTCAAACTCTCCCTCAGGAAAACGCAGATTGACCAGATCGCGCACATCGCGCATCGCGCGCTGTAGGCCCGGATCGCCGCGCCATCCTATGTCAGGGTCAAGCACAACAAACCCCGGCCATGTGCGGGTCTGATAATCTGCACGCTTTGCGACGACAAACCACACGATGGCAGTGCCGTAATACAACCTGCCCACCTGCACTGCGCAGGGCTGCACCAAGCGCGCGCACAAATCACGCGCCACCCGGACAGACGCCCGATCCGGCACCACATAGGCCACATGATGACCCTTAAGCGCCACCCGCGCACATTGCGCCAAACGGGTCTCCCGAAGCCCCCGCGTCACCACGCAGTTCTGGCCTGTCCCATGCATCATCATATCACCTCTCCCCTTGCCTCTGGACGCGATCCGCAAGCCACGCCGATTGCAGCCGCCACACAAAATTGCGTGCGACCCGCGTGCGCTCCCTGACCGCTTCATCTTTTGATTTATTGCCAAGCCGATGCACCAAAAGCGGCAAGGCCGCCCTATGCCCCCACTTGCGCGCCTCCGCTGTGCCCTTGGCCCGACAGACCTCAGAACAGTAAATCTGCCACCCGCGCCCCGGCTCAAACACCCGCCCGCACTCGGGCTGAAAACACACCCCCGGCGTAATCAACGGAGCCGCGTCAAGCTGCGCAAAGGCCACCTCGCCAAACGGCTCAAAACGCTCTGCCACCGCATACGCGCTGATATGTGCCCCGGTGGTCATATCGCCAAAGCCTTCTGATTTACGTCAGGGCCGTCCTTATAAAGCCGCTTTCTACGCCACTCTCCGGGGCCGAGCGCGGGCCTATTGATATCCCAAACAAACCAAGAATTGCGCTGCGGTGGCGCACCGCCGCCACGAAAGTCGATCTTCCAACAGCACAAATATTCGATGGATGGCGGATGATCTGTCAAAATCTGATCCAGGCCATTGATCCGCGCAGCCGGCCAATCGGCATTCAGCAATAGTGCGATATAACCAAGCCCAAGATCAAAAGACTGCTTCAACCACCGCCCATGACCATCGCGAGCATTGATCAAATTGTAAGGCGGGTTGGTAAATGACACACAAGACGGAACCGGATCTTCTGGTCGAGGTTGCCAGTCAAGAAATGATCGAAGCATGACGCCCGGAAAACCGCGATCGACAACATCCGTGCCATAAACATCAAGCCCAGCTTGGATGAGCACATTGGCGATATGCCCTGCGCCGACTGCATTCTCCCAGACCAAATTCCCATGCGCGCGAATAAATGCAATTTCTTCGCGCAAAACGGCCTCTGTTGCACTTGGCGGCGTAGGGTCAAAATCAAGTGGATCTCGAACATCATCAGGCTTGCGGTGCTCGCGCTCCAAACCCTTGATCATCATTTGCGCGGGATGCGGCTTCTTGCTGCCACCGCTCATAGCACGAAAAAGAGGTTTTGTTGACGCCGCTGCCATCACATCACACCCCCAAAGGGGTGCGGCGCACATACACCATGCACCGCACCCACCCAACAGGGAGAACGGGGAGCACATTGCGCGGGCATCCACGCTCCCCCGGTATGGACGCTAGGGAGAAAGGGAACCCTGCCCGCGCTGTCTGAATAAAAGGCCGGAGGCGACAAATGCGCCCCCGGCAGGTGCCGCCGCGAACCGGCTGTCCAAACCGGCTCCGAGCTTGAGGCAAATGCGGCGGTAATGCTCATGCTTTAACCCCTGATTTATCAACCAAAATCGCGCGAAAACTCACAGCCGCCGCGATCAACTCGTCAACCTCAACCAACTGCCCTGCGGCCTCTTTCGCCGTGTAATCGCCCGGATCATCCGACAGCGACGAATGCGCCTCCGCATGCCTCATCAAAACGTCCGAAAATTCCCGCGTCAGACGATGCACATCCGCCGCAGTCACCCCCGACACATCCACCGGCTGAAACACCCCTCCGGCCAAGGCCGCAAAATGCTCCGCAATCGCCACCCCGGCGCCGGGCTCAATCCGCGCCAATCGGTCCAGGTAATTGACCCCGATCCCGCCCGGACGATGCTCACTAAGCTCTGTGCCATAAGACAACGTTGACACCGCCACGCCCAAATCAACCGCCGCAGCCTCAAGACCGCCAACCGCCGCATAGGCCGCGCGCACCGCACTCTGAACACTCCCCGGCCTAGCCAAACGCATGTGAAAATTCTCCCGCCGATTTCACATGACGCCATGCGCGCCACATGAAAGAGTGCAGACAGGCCGGGGTCACACCCTCCCCGGCCCGCCCTATGCCAACCACGCCAGAGGAGGAACTCATGGCTGACAATTCCGAATTAGAACTCATGGTGGCGCGATTGCGCGGCGAAAACATCGCCCTGCGCGTCACGTTGTCCGCACTCATCGCCGACATGGCCGACACCAAAGAAGACCCGGAACATTTCATTCTGAATCTCCTCGCGCCGCTGCACGAAGGCGTTGCCGCAAGTACCGACCAAAGCCCAATGTCGCGCGCCGGAGCCGAAGGAATGCTGGACGCCGCAACACGGCTTGAGGCCGCCGCTTTCGAGATTTTATCCCATTGATAGCGTTGCGCTCCAGACGATCCAAAGTGTCATCAAGATCAGACATCACGCGGCCTCCACCTTATCACGCGGCAAATGGCGCGCCGCCAACTGGCAAAGATCATCCGCCGTGACAGCATCATCCCCATGAATCCGCTTCGAGGCCTCGATAATATTTTGGAAATAGACCCCGCGAATGTTGTCGGTCTCATGCATCTTATGCACAGCCGCGATAGACGCACCCACATGGCGCGCAAAATCTTTTCGCGACGGCCATTTGTCTATCACTTCTTTGAAATCTGAAAATTTTCTCATGCCAAACGAATAATCGACGTTTCTTCGATTTGTCAACGGTCGACGTAACTTCGATGGACGTTTTTCCTATCAGAGATACAAATCGTACAATCAGTCGGAGAATAGAAGAATGGATGAAACCAGCCCAATACACCCAACATCTGTGGGTCGTAGATTGGAAATCCTGCGTGAATATCGCGGAAAAACAAAAGCTGAATTTGCGGATTCCGTCCAGATCGACCGCACAAGCTATGGCAAGATCGAAAAGGGCATAAAGCCACTTAAAGCCGACATGGCCTATAAAATAGCTGAGAGATGGGGGGTATCCATGGATTACCTCTATCGTGGACGATTGACTGAAATACCCGACAGCTTGGCAGATAACATCATCAAAAACCTGACCCACAAAGATTGATATGCACGATCTATAGAGCCGCCAAAGGCCATCCGCGCGCAAAAAAACAAAACACGTTCCTCAAAGTCATACACGAAAAATCCTCCCCCAGAATCACCCTCAACTCAAAGTGTGTATTCGGTTCATAATTTTATCAATCGACATTTCTTCGATTATTTAGCTTGACCTATCGACAATTTGTCGATTACGAATTGGCCCATCAGCCACTGAAGACACGTCATTTACAACGTTGATCGTGGCACATCATTTGATGGAGGCCACCATGGCACATATCCGCCAAGACGATTTCAAACCCGCCACAGATGGCGCAAATGACCGCGCGCACGGCCTGATCTACGGCCTTGACCCGCATATCCCCGCCCATGCGCGGATCATCCTCAACACCCCCGACAAATTCTCTCCGGTGCGCCGCGCTTTGGCTTTTGCCACCCTCAAACAGGCGCGAGGCGAAACCTTTGATCGGTCCCGCATGATCCGCGATGCCTTGGCGATGACCCGTGCGCAAAACTTTGTTCACGCGGTCGAGGTGACGGCATGACATCGAACCCCATCCAATCCTTGCTGAACCGCATCGACCCCGCCGCCTCCCTCGCAGAGCGCTACGACATCCTCATGAACGAGGCGATGGAAACGGGCGGCACATTTGCCACTTTGGGCGACATCACCACCATCGACATGCACGGCATTCGGGTAACCCATTGCTCCGAAACCGGCGCAATCCGCCTCTGGCTCCGCGCCGCCGCCACCCACTTTGCGCACTCCGAAAAGGTGGGTGCCACATCATGACCATGCATGACACCGCCCCAATGCTGCGCATCGCGCTTGCCCAAGACCTCGCGAATGAAATTCTTTTGCTCGCCACCATCGGCGCACCCCTGAGCAAAGTTGAAACCGCATTCACCGACGCGGGCGGCAAAGTCATCCGCGATCACACAAGTGGTTCCTGCTACGTCGACCACCTCGGCATGCAAGAACACCACACCTCACAACCCGCGCTGGCAATTTACCTCTGGGCCGAAACAGCCCTTGAGGCCGCGCGCGACATGCAGATGAAAGACCCGCTGACACTGTTCACCGCCCTGCACCGCGACACCAAGCTGGACGCACTTGTGCGCGTGATCCGCCAATACTGCGATATGGGCATGGGCACATTCGTGCCCCCACAAGACCACGCACATGCCCCGGCCACCCACCTGTTCGAAATCGAATTTCTCGGCATCCACGCCACCGGATTTGGCGAATACGAAGCGGCGCGCAATTGGCGCAAAGCCGCCATGGCGACCCAACGCAGCGAGGCCGCATGACATGGGCCAAGACGTGAAATCAGAACGCGACCGCTGCGCCGACATCGTGCGCCGCAAAATGCCCTACGCTCACGGCCATCCGCTCATGGGGACAGACGAAGCTGTTGCCATCGTCCTTGAGCGCATCTTGGCGGAAATCCTCAACACCAATCAGGAGGCCGAGTGATGTCCGAACTGCCCGCATTCGCCCGCTTTTACATGGTCTGCCGCAAACCATCCGGCCCCATGTCAAAAACCGAGCCGCGCCAACGCTACAGCCACCTGTCAGACGCACGCGAGGCCGCGCACAAACTGGCCAGCCAAAACGACGCGCCGTTTTTGATCTTGGAATCCGTCGAAATCATCCGCCCCGGCGATGCCACAGAGGGGCGCTTGCTGTGACCAAAACCAAATTCGACGTCAGCGGACTTGTGCACGGCCTCGGGGAGACCACCCACCGGATCACCGCCCCCAATGAAGATGCCGCCATGATCAAATTCAGCAAGGCCTATCCAACCAAGGAAATCATCGGCATGCGCGCAACACCCATCCATCGCGATGACTGCGAAGGTGTGGACCAATGACCGATGATGAAATCCTTGCCAAATCAGAAGAGATCAAAGCGCGGCGAAAACGCGCCTCACGCGCGCGTGAGTTTATGAATGCGGATCGCGTGGTTCTTGGCATCATCATTAGGGGCGAAATTTACAACGCAATCGACATCCCACGCGATGCCAACCTTGCAGCCCTTCTTTGCCGACTTTTTGACTGCAACATCACGGAAGGCGCTGACCAATGACCCGCCTTGCCGACATGCCTCAGGCGACACAGGCGGGCATCCTCTGCAATGACCCGAATTTTCAAAAATTCGCAGCCACCAAAAGCGGCTTTCGCGGTGGTCAATTCACGACCCAAGCCGCCGCCGAATACCTGCGAACCACCTGCCACATCAAAAGCCGCCGCGACCTCAACACGGACGCAGACGCCCAAACCAAATTCGCCGCCCTGCGCACAGACTTCGACGCATGGACCGGCAAAATCGCAAACCAACGATAGAAAGGACTTTTAAAGTGATGGCAAAAAAAACCACACCCACAGAGATCACCACCCGCGAGCCGCATGATCCGTATAAAATGCGGACGCTTGAACAAATCCTCGCCCTGTTCGATGGCGGCGATTTTTTGGCCAAAGTCATGTCTGGGCACAAGCAACTCCAAATCGACCTGCTGGACCACAAAGAAGAACACGGCACCAAAGGGTGTAACGGATCAATGACCCTGCAAGTCAACTATGCGCTTGGCAAATCCGGCGATGTCGCCATGGGCGCAACAGTCACCTTCAAAGCTCCGAAAAAGCCGCCATCAAGCGCCGCCGCCTTCATCAACGATAACGGCGAACTGACCCTCTACAACCCATTCATGGCCCGGATGCACCAACCCATTCGCGATGTGACGGACTTCGATCCCGAGACAGGCGAAATCCGTGACGCCGAATAAATAAAATCAATAAAGACAAAGGAAAACCTCATGTCAGACACACTCATTCCAGAAAATCCAGCCGAAACCATGCGCAAGGTCATGGAAGACCTTGGCCACCACATGCCCATTGAATTCCCAAAAGAGGTTGATTTTACCAAACCCGTCGCTGTCGCCGTACCAAAAGGCCGCGACATCAATTACCTCACACAAGCGATCCGTGACAGTGCGGAATTTCTCAAACCTGCGCGCCGCAAAGGCACTGCTAAACTGTCCGATCTGGACAGCCTGATCACCTGGGCGAACCGCTTCAAAAGCGATGAAAGCGTCCTGTTCGCAAATCCCGACATGACCGCCCCAAAGCTCACCTGCATCGCCGACTATCATGCAATGGGCCCCGTCGATGTCACATCCACCTCAGGCGATCCAACCGCCCGCCACTGCCATCACCGCGCCATCTATGACTTCCCTCTCTCTGACGAATGGGTGGCATGGATGAAAATCTCCGACACGCTGTTGGAAAAAGACGACCTTGGCGAATTCATCGAGGCCCAAGCCAAAGACATCATGGACCCAACCCCTGCCATCCTGTCCGGTCGCGAAAGTGATGAATTCCAAGATTGGGAGAACCGCCTGATCCAGACCGCCCAAAAGATCGAAGGCCGCTTTGGCCAACTCGGGCAACTTTTGGCGATGTCAAAACAGTTTCAGGTCTATGAGGCCAGCAACCTGACAGTCAGCACGAACCGGGACACCGGAGAGGCCCAAGTTCAATTCCTCAACGAACATAAGGATGCGGACGGCCAACCCCTGAGAATCCCGAACCTGATCATCATCACCATCCCTGTGTTCATGGGTGGCGCGCCGTACCGCATGGCCGTGCGCTTCCGTTACCGCAAAATGGGCGGGTCGGTGAAATTCATCCTGTCGATCTACAACCCGGAAAAGGCATTCAAAGCCTCATTTTCTGAGGCCGTCGATATCGCCACCGAACAAACGGGCCTGACCACCCTCATGGGTGCGCCCGAAGCCTAACCACCCCCACGCACCCCCCCAATCGCCCCCGGACACCGTGGAGCGTGGCCACCGTCCGGTGACAACACCCGAAAGGCCATAGAAGGCCGGAAGACCGCCCGTCATGGGCAAGCGAGGCGGTCAATCAACTCAAAGGAAACACCATGAACACACATATCGACAGCACAAGCGACGACCGCATCACAAACAACGCCGTGCGCCACCAATACCGCAAACTTTCCGATCGCGAGAAAGCCCAGATGCAGGACATCAAAGACATGGGCGGGACATTTATCGCCAAGCTCCATGAAATCGGCGGAACTGGCCACGGCGGTGACTGCTTTGGCTCGCGCGATCTGGCCCTTGCAAACACCCACATCGAAGACGCCGTCATGCGCGCCGTCCGCCATATCACCGCCTGACCCACCGGTGAGGGCCGACAGAGCGCGGCCCCATCCCGTGTGACAGCACACAGAGAGGATTTACCCCATGACATTTACACCCGCAGAATTGAAGACCCTGCCACTCCTGACACAACCTGAAAAAGTCGCAGCACACCGCTTGGGCGTAAGCCAATCAACGCTGAAATACCACAAATCCAACATTCTCAAAAAAGCCGGGGTGCGCAACATCCCGTCTCTTGTCGCGCGCCTCGCACCGCTCGGGCAGCCGTTCGAAATCATGGAGGCATAAGATCATGACCGCACAAACACAAATCACCAAACCCTGCCGGATCACAGTCAAAGCCGCGAGGCACACGCCGCCTGACGCTGTCTTTGTTGGGTGCGGGTCAGAATGGTCAAACCCGTATCAAGGCACCGGATCACTCGGTGCCCCCGCATATGTGGCCAACCTGTTCCGCCAACACATTTGGCGTCCGGGCAAATTCAAAAAGCGTGTGGAAATCCGCGCCGAACTCTCCGCCCGCAACCTTGCTTGCACCTGCCCCCAAGGCCAACCCTGCCACGCCGATATCCTCCTCGAAATCGCCAACGGAACGGAGTGAGATTATGGACGGAAGCCTTTTCCTTGACTGGCCAACGCAGCCCGCGCGCGACGACAGTCGCCCAATGATCATCGACAGCTTTGCCGGTGGTGGCGGTGCCTCGACAGGCATTGAAATGGCTCTGGGACGCTCTCCCGATGTGGCAATCAACCACAATCCAGCGGCTCTGGCACTGCATGAAGCCAACCACCCGCACACGCTGCACCTGATCAATTCGATCTATGCCGTAGACCCGGACGATGTGTGTCACGGGCGTCATGTCGGCCTCGCATGGTTTTCGCCGGACTGCAAACATTTTTCCAAAGCCAAAGGCGGCAAGCCTGTTGAAAAGGGAATCCGTGATCTCGCATGGGTCGTGGTCCATTGGGCGAAACGGGTGCGCCCAGATGTAATCATGCTTGAAAACGTCGAGGAATTTGAGGATTGGTGCCCGCTCACGGACGATCATATGCCAGACACCACACGCAAAGGCGAGACCTTCACATTGTGGGTCAGGTCATTGCGTCGATTGGGTTACAAAATCCAATGGCGCGTCCTGCGCGCCTGTGATTACGGCGCACCCACGATCCGTAAGCGCCTCTTTGTCATCGCCCGCCGCGACGGTCGCGATATTGTCTGGCCGAAGCCCACACACTTTCCGACCCCCGAACTGCTCCGCGATGGTTTTGGCAATCCTGATGACGCCAAATACCAACCCAAACCATATCGCACCGCTGCCGAGTGCATTGATTGGTCACTGCCCTGCCCGTCTATTTTTGACACGTCTGAGCAGATCAAGGCAAAGCACGGCCTGCGCGCCAATCGACCACTTGCAGATAACACGCTGGCCCGTGTTGCGCGCGGGATGAAACGTTACGTCTTGGACGCCCAACGGCCATTTATCGTCAATCTGACCCACGGCGCGCGCGTCGAGGATTTGGCCACGCCTCTGCGCACGATAACCGGAGCCAACCGGGGTGAAAAGTCTGTGATCGTCCCGAGCATTACCCGCTTCAACGGCGGTGCGACAGGCCAAGACCTGCGCGCCCCTTTGGCGACAGTGACTGCAAACAGCTACATCAAGCGCCCAGGTGGAGCGGCACCGCTTGGCCTCTTGGCCCCATCCCTCATGTCGATGAAAGGAACAGCACGGCGAGACAGCCCCATAAATGCGCCGCACCCGACCGTGCTGGCCGGAGGTGGGCACAGCGCCATGATCGCGCCAGTCCTGACCTATGCGCAGCAAGGCGGCGCATGCCGCGACATCCGCGAACCGCACCACACGATCTGCGCCAACAGCAAGGACCAGAATGCGGTGATCATCCCAACGCTGATCCAGACCGGATACGGCGAACGCCATGGTCAAGCACCACGCACCCTCGATATTGGCGCACCCCTCGGAACCATTGTGGCCGGCGGCATCAAACACGCCACGGCGGCGGCCTTCCTCGCCCAACAAAATGGCGGCCCGAAAATGGATCATCACGCTGGCCGAGATCCGCGCGACCCCATGTCAACGGTCACCGCCGCAGGATCGCAACAAACGCCCGTCGCCGCGTTCTTTGCCAAATACTATGGCACCGGTGATGGGGCCCGCCACGACGAACCGGCGCACACGATCACAGTCAAAGACCGCTTTGCCCACACTCAGGCCGAAATGGCAGTGCCACCGTTTAGCAAGGACCATGAAGCCCGCGCGCGCGAGGTGGCCGAGTTCCTGCGCGCGCATGGCGCTTGGGACGGCGGCGAGTTCGTCACCCTGACCATTGACGGCACCGACTATGTGATCGTCGACATCGGACTGCGCATGTTGACCCCGCGTGAGTTGTTCAACTGCCAAGGTTTCCCGCGCGACTACGTCATTGACGGCGTTTGGCATCAGAGCGGCGACACCTGGACTTTCAAATCCTTCCCGAAAAACGTCCAGGTCTCATGTGTCGGCAACAGCGTGGCACCCGACATTGCCGCAGCACTCGTCAGCGCGAACTGCGCACACCTCATCGAAAAGGAAATGGCAGCATGACAGATGACAAAATAATGTACGTATGCGCAGACTGCGGCGAACACATGCCAGAGGCATGCGGGCACTATGACCGCTATTATTTGGCAGTTATGCCTGACGGTACATGGCTTTGCGAGAACTGCACCAGCGAAACCGACATACTCTCCAGATGCGGCGTTCAACCGGGCGGGCCAGACGGCGACGAGTGGCCAAGATTCCACGATTTCCCTCACCCGCCTGAATACCAGCCAGTGATGCTCAGCGCAGCCGTGCATGACGCTCTTGCCGAGCGCCGGCGCCAGATCGAGGTGGAAGGATTTTCAGAGGACCGTGATGACAAATATGTCGACGGCGAACTCGCATCCGCCGCCCTATGCTACGTGATGAGCGCAGCACATGCACTCACGCCGCAGAACAGCGACAAGATCGAGGATCTGCCAGAATGGTGGCCCGTGTCGTGGGATGAGGCGTTTTTCAAACCGACGACAGCCCGCCGCGACATGATCAAGGCCATCGCTCTCCTATTGGCACAAATCGAAAGTCTCGATCGCGCCGAAGAAAATGCGGTGCAGCTATGACCACTCAAGATTTCACACCGCCGCCACGCGCCAGACAGCATTGCCGCCATTACAGCTATCAGATGGGCCACGTCTCGCCCTTGGAAGATGGATCAGGCCCGCGTTGCGCGGTCGGTGTCAAAATGGATGACCTCGGAGCCTCCGAACCCTGCATGCCGAAACCTGCGGGCTGGTGTCCGAAGCGTGAGGAATGGTCCAAGGAAGAGCGCGCCACTTGGGCGAGATGGGCGAAAGGCAGCCGCGCGCGCCTTGCCACCATCATTGCAGCCCTACCGCGTCAGATCGAGGTGAACTCAATAAACGCCATGACCTGCCCGGCTTGCGGCGGAACGTTGCGCTACGGGCGGTGGCGCGGCGGCGCTCAGGTGCAATGCGAAACCCCGCATTGCTGTTCTGTCCGCGTGAATGTCGATGAAAGCAAAGGATGGCCAGCATGATCCCGCAAGACATCGAAGAACTGCGCAAAATCAACCCATATGCCGCAGACGAGGCAGAGAAAGAGGCGGCGCGCCACGGCTCCAACGATGACCGCGAACAAGGGTCACACGGATTTGGGTTGGCACTTGTTGGCTTCCTGATCGCATGTCTGGCCTTTGGCCTGTTTCTTCTGTGGGGGATGATCTGATGAACTTCGCGCAGCGAATGCGATTGATCTGGATCGACAGCCAACTTGAATGCGGACCGCTCAACAGGTCTGACATTATGCAAGCATTCGAAATCTCCACGGCGCAGGCGGCATTGGACCTGAAAGCATATCGGACGGAACACCCAAGCCGGATCAAATATGAACCGCGCCAGAAACACTACCGCCGCCCACAAAATGCCAAGCCGGCATTCCATGAAAACCTTAGATTTCATGTCTACGAAGCCATTATGGCGATGCATCTTCACAAGGATATCTTCCATGAGTGACAAAACTAAAATAGAATGGACCGATGCAACGTGGAACGTCATCAACGGCTGCACTCTGGTCGACGATGGGTGCAAGAACTGCTATGCGGCCACGCTGGCCGGGACGCGTCTTAAAAACCATCCGTCCCGCGAAGGCCTGACCAAGCGCAACGCGGCGGGCGGCTATCAATTCAACGGTCAGGTCCGGTTCATCGAAAGCGAACTGACCAAGCCGCTCTCATGGCGCAAACCGCGCATGGTCTTTGTCTGCGCCCATGGCGATCTGTTTCACGAGGATGTGCCCGACGAATGGATCGACCGCGTGTTTGCCGTCATGGCACTCTGCCCGCAGCACACATTTCAGATGCTCACCAAGCGGCCAGAGCGCGCGCGTGAGTATATGGATGGGTTTGCAGATTGGGTGCGCGTAGAGAAATTGCTGACCGAAACAGCCCCATCAAATCTTTGGAATGGCAATGTCTACCAAGCCAAGCGATACCTTGAATGCGCGCACCCCCTGCCCAACGTCTGGCTTGGCACATCGGTCTCCGACCAACCCAGCGCAGATAAGCGCATCCCTGATCTGCTCGCCACCCCCGCCGCCGTGCGCTTTGTCAGCGCCGAGCCTCTGTTGGGCCCGGTGGATTTGACGCGCTGGCTCATCGACTGGGTAATCGTCGGCGGCGAGAGCGGCAGGAATGCCCGCCCCATGCACCCGGATTGGGCACGATCCCTGCGCGATCAGTGCGAAGCGGCTGGTGTCGCGTTCTTCTTTAAGCAGTGGGGAGAGTGGGCGCGGGCCGACTACACAGTCTGCCCTGATAGCTACATGGGGACCAACAAGGCAGTTTGGCTGGGATGGGATGGAACTCAGGCCAAGCCATCGCATCATGGCCTCGAAAACCCAATCGGCGTGATCCGCGTAGGAAAACGCGCCGCCGGGCGCTTGCTCGATGGGCGCGAGTGGAACCAGATGCCGGGGGATGTGTGATGAAGCACGAGATTTTGACGCGCACCTTCGTCGTGCAGCACAATCCGAACTGTCCGTCACCTTGGCTGGTGAGGATACCGGGAAAGAGCTGCATCATCGACATGAAACCATACTGCGGGTTTGGTATAGCTCATGAAGAACTTACAGGCGATATTCTAGGCTTCGGCAAGACATTCTGGGAAGCCGCTGACGCTGCCATATCACAAGACACCAAACAAAAAGTAGGTGCGTGATGGTCGCCTACAACTTCAACCCGCGCTTTGCCGATGATGTGCAAAACCTCATCAAACGCCAAACAATCCGCGCCAACGGAAAACGCCGCCACGCCCGCCCCGGCGATGAACTGCAACTTTACACGGGCCAACGCCGCCCAGAATGCCGCCTCTTGCTGCGCACCACATGCGCCGCCTCGCTTCCAATAGTGATCTATCCAAACGCGATCCTCGCGGATCAAACCTATTCGACCGCCAAAGACCTTGACGTATTTGCCAATCTGGACGGCTTTACGGACTGGTCCGACATGCTGTGCTTTTTTGAGACGTCACACGAACTATCCGGCGCAAACCATTTCAACGGCACACTTATCAAGTGGTGAGGAGAAAATTTATGGCAGTAAAGGTGTGGAGATGTGCGGGGTGCGGGATTGAAGGCCCAGATACCATGCGCCGCTGCAACTGCGCGACAAATGTCGTTTGTTGTGGCCGCGAAGGTGCTTGGAAGACTGACCCGACATGCCCGCACTGCGGCGAGCCGATAGACATGAGGATCGGCAATCTTCCAATCCCAAATATGAGCAAGGCGATGAAGTGCGACAAATGCAAAGGCTCGGGCACCATCATCAGCAAGCACGGTGGGATCTGTCTGCGGAATGGCGTTTGGCACACATACCCGGCCCGGGTGACGTGCTGGCATTGTCATGGCTCGGACGAGTCCAAATAGGAAGCCATATGGAACACGCAAAACCGTTTTCACCCGAAACTCTCGCATCTCGCTGGGATTGTTCCGATCAAGCCATCAGAGACATGATCCATCGGGGAGAGTTGCGCGCCTTTCGTGTTGGGCGCATGTTTAGGATTCCCCATCAGGTCGTATTGGAGCGAGAAAAATGCCAGACATCACCATCGGAAAATTCAGAGGCGGGCTTTGCGTCTATTGGCGAGAGGACGGAAAGCGACGACGTTATCAGCTTGAGGCACGCACCAGAGCGGAGGCCGAGGCAGAGGCCGTAGACGTCTATCGTCGCGAAACCTTTAAGAGCAAGCCGCGCGGATCGACCATTTCAGATATTTGGAATGACTACGTTTCGGATTTGGGAGACAAGCCCACGGCCAAAACGATGGGCTACACCGGCAAAGCGATCCTACCCCACTTTGGCGCATACCGACCCGAAGACATCGACAAGGCGCTTTGTCTTTCATACGAGAAAAAGCGGCTGGATGAGGGTAAGAGTGTCGGCACAGTTTGGACAGAGCTTGGCCACCTCAAAGCCGCGCTCAACAACGCTGTGAAGTGCCGACAGATCGGCAAAGCGCCGCACATTTGGCGTCCAGTCAAACCCGAGACCGACATGCGCATCCTGAACGCGGGCGAAATCCGCGCTTTGATTGAGGGTGCAGACGCGCCGCACATCCGTCTCGCGCTGATTTTGCTAACCAGCACCGCCGCGCGTGTCGGGGCTGTGTTGGATTTGAAATGGGATCGCATCGACTTTGAACGCGGAATCATCAACCTGAGACGCCAAGACGGCATCACCCGCAAAGGCCGCGCCATTGTGCCGATGAATGGATCGGTGCGCGCCGCCCTGAATTCGGCTTATGAGGCCGCCCTATCCGATTTCGTTATCGAATATGCCGGGGGACAGGTTGCCAACATCCGCAAGGGCGTCACCGCCGCGATCCGAAGGTCCGGCATCGGGCATGTGACGATCCATGAGCTGCGCCACTCCGCAGCGGTTCACATGTTAGGTGCAGGCATTCCCATCGAGAAGGTTGGGCAGGTTTTGGGCCACTCAAATCTGGCCGTGACCTACAAAACCTATGGCCGATTCCTCCCCGAACAAATGTCGGATGCGGTCGAGGTCCTGGACTTTATGAGCCTAAAGAACCGGCGCGAGGTTCAATGAACCTAAGCACACTTCGCAAAACACGCCATACGAAGTAACTTAAACAATGATTTCAATGGGTTGAATGGTGGGTCGTGAGAGGCTCGAACTCCCGACATCTTCGGTGTAAACGAAGCGCTCTACCAACTGAGCTAACGACCCGGTGCAGAGGCGTTTAGGCGAAAAATTCGGGGCATGCAAGGGGGGAAACGGCTTTGTCGCACTTTGACGAGGATCAGCCCTGTGCGCGATGCCATCCGGCGGCCAGTGCGTCGCCTTCTGAACAAAACCAACGCTCGCCTGAGGCGGGAGAAATCCGTGTACCCTCGTACCAGCGCCCGCCGGGTAAATGGTAAAGCTTGCCGGATTTCGAGATATTGCCTTTGATCGCGCATCCCTCTGGAGGGGTTTGAACTGGCATTGATGCGAGCTGTGTGGCGCGTTTGTCAGCGCGAAATTGGGCTGGCGGGGTCACCGCCGCACGCCACAATCCGATGCCACCGGCGCGCGCGTCTTGTTCGGTTTCGACGTAATCTTTGGCGTATTTGACATAGGCATAGGCTGCGCCGGCCGCGACCATTGCGGCATTCACATCCATGCCCTTTGGATCATAACACACTGCCACCGTGCGCCCGTATCGGTCGGTGTCTTTCGGCGCGCAGGACAGGCCGGGTTGTGCCAACCGTTCCAACACCGCTTTCGACCATGCACCACAGCCCCAAAACGCGCCTTGCATGTCGCCACAGGTCTGCGACAACTCAGGCGCGTCAATGCCAAACAGGCGGATGCGCACCTCTCCCAAGACCAATGTGTCGCCATCGACGACGCGGAGTTTTTTGCCGTAAATTGATCCGGGCTGGCTGGATTTCTGCGCGGCTTTGGGCGGGGCATTTGAGGCGAATTGTCGGGCTTTGGCGGCCTGCCCGCCCGCTAGAACCTCAATAGCCGTCCTCTCCCCCACGGCCTGCGCTGTCCTCGGGGGAATCAGGGCGAATCCAAGCCCCAATGCGGCCCAAAGAGCCGCAATATATGGTATTTCACCCAACCTCACACACTAATTGTGCATGATTTGTTCTCACAACACAAGAGGACGCGTTACCTTTCGGTTAACGCGCCCCTTCTCTGTTTGTGCTGGATTTCATCGCCTCAAAAGAGGTAGATTTCACGCCGACGCGGTCAAAATCCCGTACAACTCATCCTTCAGAGCCATTCGTCTTTTGCGCAATTCGGTCAAAGCCAGATCTTCCATCGGATTGATATTGCTTTCGGCCAAATGCACCTGATCGTTCAACTCGTTATAATCGTCCATCAGGCGTGAAAAATGTGTATCCTCCAGTTTCAGTGCGGAAATCTTATCCGCAAGATCTGGGAAATCTGTGATCAGTTGGTGTGGCGTATTGGACATGCGCTTCTCCTTATGTCTGCGTCCTGAATTGATGTCAGTGTGACCGGATCACACGCCCGCGACCTTGACCAAGATCAACATAAATCACGGTTTCTCAACGACAGCCGCAGCCCGCGCAGAGCGTTTCGCCCGCGCTTCGCGCCATGTGATAAAGGACACCGCGCTGATGATCATCACTCCGCCCAACAGCACAAATGGATCAAACGCCTCGCTAAACAACAGCATCCCAAGGCTCACCGACCAGATCAGTTGGATGAACACCACCGGCTGTACCACCGATTGCGGCGCACAGGCAAAGGCGCGGGTCATGGAATAATGGCCAAAGGTGGCGAAAGCGGCGGTGAAGAACAACAGGATCAGCTCATGCAGCGTTGGCGTCTCCCACTGCAAGAGCGCGAAAGGCGCGATTACCAACGGCACGGTCACAGACATCAAAAACACCACGACAGAGGCCGGCAATTCACGCGTCAATTGGCTTGCGATCAGATAGGAGCCGGCAAAGGCGATGGCGGAGACGATCATCGCCACATGGCCGGGGTCGATTTCGCGAAAGCCCGGCCTGAGGATCACCAACCCACCCAAGAACGCCACGACCAGTGCCAAAATGCGCGGCAAAGCGATGCGTTCGCCAAACAACACCACGGCCCCGATCGAGACATAGATCGGGTTCATAAAATTCATCGCCGTGACTTCGCCCATCGGAATTTTTGTCATGGCAAAAAACCAACAGGTCATGGCAAGGGCGTGACACATCGCGCGGCCAAAGGTGAGTTTCCACAGCCGTGGGGTGAACTGGACCTTGGCCACCGATTTCAGCGCCGGGATCAGGAACACCAGCCCCAAAAGGAACCGCAAGAACGCCGATTCCAAAATAGGAAGACCACTGCCGACATATTTGACCAAGACGTTGACCATCACGAAGTTCAACGTGGTCACGAGCATCCATAAAATGCCCTGAACGGGTTTGCTGATCTGTACCATGGCGCGACACTCGCGGGATTTTCCGCGAATGGCAATTCAGCCGCCGCGCACAAGACTGATGGCAATTGTCCACATGACACCGGCGATCAACGCGTCCAGCACCCGCCATGCTGTGGCGCGGGCAAAGAGCGGTGCCAAGAACCGCGCGCCAAAGCCCAAGCTGAAAAAGAAGGCAAAAGACGCGGTGATCGCGCCGATGGCAAAGGCCTCTTGCGCGCTCGCAAATCGCGCCGACACCGCCCCCAAAAGCACCACCGTATCGAGATAGACATGCGGGTTGAGCCATGTCAGCGCCAGCGCCGTGCTCACAGCCGCAACCAAAGACCCTGCCCCGCCTGCTGCGGCCTCAAGATGGCCACCGCCCTTGATCGCAGCCTTTGCGGCTTTCGCGCCATAAAAGGCCAGAAACGCCGCCCCGCCCCAGCGCATCAGCGGCAGAACGTGCGGAAAGGCCTCGGAGACCTGCGCCGAGGCAAACACCCCGACCGAAATCAAGACCGCATCCGAGAGCGCGCAGACCAAAACGATGGGCACCACATGCGCCCGCCGGATGCCTTGACGCAGCACAAAGGCGTTTTGCGCCCCAATGGCGACGATCAGGCTGAGCCCGGTGAGAAAGCCGGTGAGAAAGATCGACATCATGGACACTCCAAAAGATTTGCCCGCTCGAGATAGGGGCAAAATTTAAGTTAGACAAATTAAAGATACTACTTAAAGATTAGACATGCTTACTTCCGCCGATTACCCCGCCCTCACCGCCCTCACCCATGTTCTGCGCAGTGGCAGCTTTGAGGCAGCCGCCCATGCGCTGCACGTCACCCCGTCGGCGATTTCGCAGCGGATCAAGGCGCTTGAAGACCGGATGGGCACGCCTTTGGTGCTGCGCGGATCGCCCTGCGCCGGCACCGAAACGGGACGTCGCCTTGCCCGGCATATGGAGGATGTCGGCCTGTTAGAGGCGCAATTGAGCCGCGACCTTGGGCAGAACGCGCGCGTGACCCAGCGGCCCCTGCGCATTGCGGTCAATGCCGACAGTCTCGCCACATGGTTCTGCGCCGCGATGGCGCAAGCGCTTGCGGTACAGGACGGGCTGTTGTTCCAACTGGAGATCGACGATCAGGACCACTCCGCCGAGGCCCTCAAGCGCGGTGACGTCAGCGGGGCCGTGTCGGCGCGAGCCACAGCGGTCGCAGGCTGTGACATCCATCCGCTCGGCGCGCTGCGGTATGAGGCGGTGGCCTCTCCCGGCTTTGTCGCGCGTTATCTCCCGGATGGGATCACCGCCGCCGCCCTCTCCCATGCGCCCTCGTTGATCTATAATGAAAAGGATCGGCTTCAGGACATTTGGGCCACGCGGATGACTGGGCAACGCCTGTCTCTAACCGCGCACCGCATTCCGTCCACCCATGGCTTTGTCGATGCGGCACTGTTGGGGCTGGGCTGGGGCTTGAACCCCGTGGGACTTTTGGCACCGCATCTGGTCTCTGGCGCCTTGCTGCGCCTCTCGCCCGAGCCCGTCGATATTGCGTTGTTTTGGCATGTCTCGCGGTTGAATGCGCGTGTGCTTGCACCTGTGACACAGGCAATCGTTGGGACGGCCAAATCCCAGCTCGTCCAAACAAAAACCCCCGCCACTTAGCGGGGGCTTTCGAAATCTGTCGCCTCAGCGATTAAAGCTGTGCGGCCACATCGTCCGGCACGTCAAAGTTGGCCGTCACCGACTGCACATCATCATCGTCTTCGATGGTTTCAACCAAACGCATCAGCTTTTGCGCGGTCTCAAGATCGACCTCTGTGCGGTTCTGCGGTTTCCAGATCAGTTTGGCCTCTTTGGATTCGCCCAAAACAGCCTCCAAAGCATCCGAGACCGCCGACAGATCGCTGTCGGCCGTGTAGATCCAATGACCGTCTTCGTCCGATTCCACATCCTCAGCGCCCGCTTCAATCGCGGCCATCATCACCGTATCGGCATCGCCCGCAGAGGCGTCATAGGTGATCTCGCCCACGCGGTCGAACATGAAGGACACCGAACCAGAGGTGCCCAAATTGCCACCCGCTTTGGTGAAATAGGAACGCACGTTGGAGGCGGTGCGGTTGACGTTGTCGGTCATGGTTTCGACGATAAAGGCGATGCCCGAGGGGCCGTAGCCCTCATAGCGGATTTCGTCATAGTTTTCAGCGTCGCCGCCCATGGCCTTTTTGATCGCGCGATCAATCACGTCTTTCGGACAAGACGCCGTTTTCGCCGTCTTCACCGCCAGACGCAGACGCGGGTTTTTCTCCGGGTCAGGGTCGCCCATTTTCGCCGCCACGGTGATTTCCTTGGCGAGTTTGGAAAACAGTTTGGACCGCACCGCATCCTGGCGCCCTTTACGGTGCTGGATGTTTGCCCATTTAGAATGGCCTGCCATTGAGGCACCTCCGCAAATTCAATTAAGTCAGCATTCGCGCCTCTATAGGCGATCCGCCCCCCCGCCCGCAAGATCACGCGCGGGGGTCAATGGGGGAAAGCAGGCAAATTCAAAAGAATTCGCCCTACATCGGCCAAAGAAACGGGATCACCGCAGAGGCCAGAAGTCCGATCGAGATGTTCAACGGGATGCCAATTTTCATGTAATCGGTGAATTTATAGCCGCCCGGACCGTAAACCATGGTGTTGGTTTGATAGCCAATGGGCGTGGCGAAGGACGCAGACGCCGCCACCATCACCGCCACCACAAGCCCGCGCGGATCTATCCCCATCGAATGCCCCAACCCGATGGCAATCGGCGTGACCACCACGGCCACCGCATTGTTCGACACCAGTTCGGTCAAAAGCGAGGTCAAAAGATAAATCGACCAGACCACGAAAAACACCGGCAGGCCCTGCAGATGCGGCGTCAGTGCGGTGACGATCAATTGCACCGCCCCCGAAGTCTCCAAGGCCGCGCCAATGGCCAGCATCGAAAAGATCATCGCCAAAAGCCGGCCATCGACAAAGGAGAACGCTTCTTCGGCGTCAATGCAGCGCGTGACCAAAACGATGGCCACGGCCACCACCGAGAGCATCAGGATCGGTGCGACACCGAAAGCCGCGAGAAACACAATTGAGAACATCGCGATCAGCGCGATCGGCGCATGCGAACGGTGATAGGCGCGTTCGGTCGGAACCGAGACGTCGCCCATGTCCATATCGGAGGCCAACCGTTGAATATCGGCGGGCGCACCTTCGAGCAAAAGCGTATCCCCCACCCGCACTACGAGGTCCTGAATGTTTTGACCCAGGTTTTGGTTGCGACGATGTACCGCAAGCGCATAGACGCCATAGCGGCGACGTAGCCGCATGGAGGACAGCGAACGCCCAACCATTTTACACCCCGGCGTGATCAGCACTTCCATCGTGGTGGTTTCCACCGCCGAAACCTGATCCACACGTTTGAGCGATTTGTCGCGTTGAAGGCTGAGCAATTCGGTGATCTGCGAGCGCAGCACCACGCGGTCGCCCACCTGAAGCTGAAAGCCGTTCAATTCATGACGATAGGATTTGTCGCCGCGAATGACGTCGATCAACCGCACACCTTCGCGTTTGAACAGTTGCACCCCGGTGACTTCACGCCCGATCAGGTTGCTGTCGGGCGGCACCACGGCTTCGGTGAAAAATTTCATCTTGGAGCGGCCAGACGATAACATCGCCGCCAGACTGTCGCGATTTGGCAAAAGATGCCGCCCGATGACCAAAAGATAAAACAGCCCCCAAGCGGTGATGATCAGACCCAAAATCGAGACCTCGAAAATCGTGAACGGCTCCATGCCTTGAGTCCGCGCCACGCCATCGACCAAGAGGTTGGTCGAGGTGCCCAAAAGCGTGATTGTCCCACCCATAATGGCGCAATAGCTGAGTGGAATCAGCAACTTAGATGGCTGCACCCCGAGCTTGGCCGACAGTTGGATGAACACCGGGATCATCACCACAACCACTGGCGTGTTGGCGACAAAAGCCGACAGGATCACCACCACCAACAACAGCAAAGCGATGGCCACAGGCGGGTGGGTTTCGGCGTAGCGCCCCGCTTGGCGGGTGAACCATTCCAAGGCACCGGTGCGCACCATCGCCCCCATGACGATGAACATCGCCGCGATGGTCCAAGGGGCCGGGTTTGACAGGACCGCGAGGCCTTTATCATAGGGCAAAATGCCCAAAACGATCATGAGAGCGGCGCCCGTTATGGCAACCACTTCAGTTGGAAAAATCTCGCGCACAAACAGCACGAACATAGCGCCAACCACGACAAGTGCGATCACCGCCTCTGTCATAGGGCTGAATTGAAAAAGCTCCATGCATCCTCGCGCTGAGTGACTATCTCCCGCGCAATATGACCTGTAGCTCCCCCGGTTCACAAGCGCGAATAAAGGGCAGTTTCAAAACACTCTTGCGGCCAAGCCACCGAAATCAGAACATTTTCCCTTACGGGAGGCTTTGCTCCAACCGCCCGCCTTGGCGAATTTGGCGCACCCGTGTGGCCAGCCCGGTTTTGTCATCGGTCTCAACATAGACGCCCGACAAAGTCGCCTCGCCTTTGGCCGGTTCAAACCGACCTTTCGCCATGCCCGTCACAAACCGGCGCAGCGGCTCGGCCTTGTCCATGCCGATCACCGAATTGTAGTCGCCACACATGCCCGCATCGGTCAGATAGGCCGTACCGCCGGGCAAAATCTGTGCATCGCCGGTGCAGACATGGGTATGCGTGCCGACAACGACCGAGGCCTTGCCATCGCAAAAATGCCCCATCGCCATTTTCTCAGAGGTGGCTTCGCAATGGACATCAATCAAAGCGGCCTGAATAGACCCGCCCAGTTTATGGGTCATAAACACCTGATCCAACGCCGAAAACGGGTCGTCAAAGGCGCGTTTCATGAACACTTGCCCCAGCACTTGCGCGACCAAAATGCGCCGACCACGCCGATCTTCAAAGATCCGCATACCGCGTCCGGGGGCCGCCTTGGCGAAATTGATCGGCCGGATGATCCGCGTGTCACGTTCGCAATATTGCATCATGTCTTTCTGGTCAAAAGCATGATCGCCCAACGTCAAACAATCGACGCCCGCCTCCAACAACCCCTTGGCATGTTCACCCGAAAGCCCCATGCCATTGGTCGCGTTTTCGCCATTGACCACGATGAAATCGAGGCCCCAATCGACGCGCAGTTTCGCGATCCGCTCAAGAACAGCTTGGCGTCCGGCACTGCCGACGATGTCTCCGAGAAATAGAATTTTCATGGAAAAAAGGCTTAGGCCCCCGCGCGCCGTTGGCAAGACATGTGGCAAGACATGCGCCTTTACCGTGAGCAAAATACTCACATTGCGCGCTCAAATGTCCTGAAACCGCGCCAAACTGGCCCGTGCCGCCGCCATCAACCAGGCCGCATCAATGCCAAGCGCGGTAAACCGCGAGCCCGCCGCGATATAGCGCCGCAACGCCGCCTCATCGAGGGTGATAATGCCTGAGGGCATATCGAGCGCCTTGAGCCGGGCAAACCCGTCCAAAACAGCCGCCTCGACCTCGGGTGCCGCCAAATTGCCGGGGTATCCCATGTCGGCGGCCAAATCGGCCGGGCCGATAAAGATCGCATCGACGCCGGAGACAGCCGCGATCTCTTCGAGCGCGTCCATCCCGGCGCGACTTTCGATTTGCACGATCAGACACAGCTCACTTGCCGCCTGAGCCACATAGTCAGAGACCGCGCCAAACCGGCTTGCCCGCGTGATGCTATTCATGCCGCGCGCACCTTCGGGGGCATAGCGCATCGCCGCCACAGCCGCGCGCGCCGCCTGTGCCGAATGCACCATTGGCACCATCAGCGTCTGCGCGCCTTGATCGAGGTGACGTTTGATCAGCGCCGTGTCATTCTCAGCGATCCGCACAACCGGCGCACAGCTCGCAAATCCAGACAGCGCCTGCAGTACCGCCAGCACATCCGTCACCTCCATCGCGCCATGTTCGCTGTCGATCAGCACCCAATCATAACCCGCAGCGGCCAAGAGTTCGGCCTGTTGCCCGCCGCCCATCGTGTGCCATGCCCCGAATTGTTGCACCCGCTCGTGCAAGCGGCGTTTGAACAGGTTGTGCGGAATGTGCATGAGGGAAGCCTCCAAAACAGGTCCTAAAAGGTCAAAACTTCGCGCTCGGTCACAATCGCATCCAGCGGCGCGTCGGTGCCTTCGACCGGAAGATCCGGCGCCTCTTGCGCGCCATACGCCAGACCGACGGCAAAGACCGGCCCCTGCGCGCGCAGTTGCGCCAAGGTCCGATCATAAAACCCACCGCCATAGCCCAACCGATGGCCATGACGCTAAACGCCAGCATCGGCACGATCAAAACGGTCGGGGTCACGGGCATGGAGCGTTCCGGGGTCAGGGTCCCAAACGCGCCTTTGACCATCACCGTGTCGGGTGTCCATAGATCAAAGCGCAAAGGCTGGGCCTTGGCTTCGACCACGGGCACGGCAACCGGACCCGTTCGGGCCAGCGCGATCATCACCGCGCGCGGGTCGATCTCGGTGTCGATCGGCAGATAGCCCGCGATCACCTGGCCGCGAAACGGGGTCAAAAAACCCAAAAGCAATTGCGCCGCCTGACTGGCCGCAAGCCCGCCGGTCTTATGCGCCTTGGCGCGGGCCACCCGCGCCCGCGCGCGCAGTGCCGATTTCAAATCATCCGTTACAGTCACAGAAGAACCACACCCGCCAAACCTAAAAATGCAAAGAAGCCAACGACATCCGTCACGGTCGTTACAAAGGCCCCCGAGGCCAGCGCCGGGTCAACCCCGATGCGCTCCAATACAACAGGCACCCCGATCCCGGCCAGTCCCGCGATCACCAGATTGATCACCATCGCCGCACCTATGACGGCGCCCAGCGCGGGCGAGCCGAACCAAGCGATGCCAACAATCCCCATGATCACCGCGAAAACGATGCCATTGGTCAGCCCGACGAGCACCTCACGACGGATCACCCGCCAGACGTTCGCGCCGGTCAAATCGCGGGTGGCAATCGCACGCACGGCCACGGTCAGCGCCTGTGTGCCGGCATTGCCGCCCATTGAGGCCACGATGGGCATCAACACAGCAAGGGCCACAAATTGCGAGATCGTCGCTTCGAATTGCGCAATCACCAAAGAGGCCATGATCGCGGTCACAAGGTTGACCGCCAACCACGGCAGGCGTTGTTTCACCGTGTCAAACACCCGGTCGGCCAAAGAGCCTTCACCAACACCGGCGAGACGCATGATGTCTTCTTCGTGTTCTTCGTCCAACACGTTCATCGCGTCATCAATGGTGATCACGCCGACCACCCGGTCGTCCTCGTCCACCACGGGGGCGGCGATCATATGATACTGGTTGAACGCATAGGCCACATCGGTTTCGCTTTCATCGACGCGAAAGGTGCGAAATCCCGGCTCCAAAAGCTCGACCAAAGGTTGTTTGCGCGGTGCCCCAAGGATTTTGCCAAGGGTGACATGGCCCACGGGATGCAGCTTGGGATCAATCAGCACCATGTGGTAGAAATCTTCCGGCAGCCCCTCGGCCTCGCGCATGAAATCGATCGCCTCGCCCACGGTCCAATGCTCCGGGCCCATCACGACCTCGCGCTGCATCAAACGACCGGCGGAGAATTCCGGGTAGGACAGGGATTTTTCGACGGCAACCCGATCAGCATCCTCAAGAGAGGACAGAATCGCCTCTTGCGATTCCTCATCGAGGTCTTCGATCAGATCGACCACGTCATCGGATTCAAGTTCGCGGACGGCTTCGGCCAAAACTTCGGGCCGCAGGACGTGGATCACCTCGTCGCGGATGCCTTCGTCGAGTTCTGAGAGGATGTCACCGTCAAACTCAGCACCATAAAGCAGAATCAGCCGCCGCCGGTCAAAGGCGTTGACCTGTTCGAGCAAGTCGGCGATGTCGGCCGCGTGCAGCGGTTCCATCAGTTCAATCAGCTTGGTCCGATTGCCTGTATCGACGGCAAAGAGGATTGAACTGAGCACACGCGCACTCAGCGAATATACATCCTCTTCGGCCTCTTCGACCGCCGCCTCTTCGGTGATGTCCTGCTGATCTTCGCTCATATCGTGCCCGCTTGTTCGTCACCGGGGACTTTAAGGCAGCTTGCCCAAGAGAAACAGAGGCAAGATTGATTTACCTCCCTGATCTGCGTGCTTAATCTGTTTCCAACGTTACACGCCTTTTACCAAAGCAGGTTCCCATGGAAACACTCATCGCCGGTCAGGTTGTCCAATTTTTAGGCGACCCGTTTGTGATCCCCCCGACCGAAGCCGTTCAGGTTCAATCAGACGGCGCGATTTTGGTCCGGGACGGCAAAGTGGTCTCCATCGGCGGGCGCGATCACATGCGCGCCAAACACCCCGACGCGGTGTTTCATGACCATGGTCCGGGTTTGATCACACCCGGCTTCATCGACGCCCATGCCCATTATCCGCAAACCGCGATGATCGCGAGTTGGGGCAAGCGGCTGATTGATTGGCTGAACAGCTACACCTTTCCCGAAGAGATGAAATTCGCGGATCGGGCCTATGCCGATGACATTGCCGGACGCTATCTCGATTTGCTTTTGGCCAATGGCACCACCACGGTGACCTCGTTTTGCACCATACATCCCGGCTCTGTTGAGGCGCTGTTTGAGGCGGCCGAGGCGCGCGGAATGCGGATTGTGGCGGGCAAAACCTGTATGGACCGCGACACCGCCCCCGAAGGCCTGCGCGACACTGCCCAATCCGCCTATGACGACAGCAAGGCCTTGTTGGAGCGCTGGCATGAACGGGGCCGCGCCACCTATGCGATCACGCCACGGTTTTCGCCAACCTCGACACCAGAACAGTTGGAGGCCCTTGGCGCGCTGTGGGCAGAGCACCCGTCCTGTTTGATGCAAACGCATTTGTCCGAGCAATTGGACGAAATCGAATGGGTCAAAGGGCTATATCCCACTGCGCGCGATTATCTGGACACCTATGAACAGTTCGGATTGGTCCGTGAAGGGGCGCTTTTTGGTCATGCGATCCATCTGGAACCGCGCGAGATCGATCACCTGAGAGCCAATGATTGTTCGCTGATCCACTGCCCGACCTCGAACACTTTTATCGGTTCGGGCCTGTTTGACATGGGTGCGCGCAAGGCGGAGGGGCACCGCGTGGGTCTTGCCACCGACACCGGCGGCGGATCGTCGTTCTCATTACTGCGCACCATGGCCGCCGCTTATGAGATCGGCCAGTTGACCCATACCGCATTGCACCCGGCCCAGCTTTTGTGGTTGGCCACCTATGGCTCTGCCCATGCATTGCATATGCAAGATCGGATTGGCTCGATTGCGCCGGGGATGGAAGCGGATTTCACCGTGCTCGATCTGGCCTCCACCCCCGCGATTGCCCAGCGCGCGATCCGGGCCGAAACGATTTGGGAAGAGGTGTTTCCGACCATCATGATGGGCGACGACCGCGCGGTCATCGCCACCTATGTGATGGGCCACAGGGTCGCGGTTTGACGCCGTGGTTGAGGTCGCGGTTTGCTTTGGGCCTCAGCGGCAGCCCTTGGCAAACACTGCGACGAACAAATTGTTTGGCCCGATGCCAATGCCGATGTCTTTGACTTGGGTGTTCAAAACAATGCGGCGATGGCCGTCGGACGTCATCCATGCGGCCATGGCCTGTTCGACGGTTTTCCAACTGTAGGAAAGGGTTTCTCCGGCCAGACAGCTTTGATACCCGGCCCGCAACACGCGCTCGCGCGGCCCAAGCCCCTCAGGCGACGTGTGGCCGAAATAGTTGCGCCGGATCAGATCGTCCGCATGGGCTTGGGCAGCATGGGTCAACGCTGTGTTCACCTTCAGCTTGGTCAACCCACGCGCTCGTCTTTGGGCATTGATCGCTGCAATCAGCGCGCGGGCGGTCTCCTTTGGTTGTTCCACCGCAATCGTCACCGTCGCTTTTGGCATCGGGCGCACATCCGCCGCATGGGCCGGACCGCCCAACCCGCCAACAGCAATCGCAAACACGATCAAACCGCGAATAAGGCTCATCATCGCTCTTCCCTTAGAAACCGTCGCCTTTTTCCATGGGAAAAGTGACGGTTTAAGGGCGGATTTTCGGCGCATACTCAACATTCATGTGCAATTTGATTAGGGTTTGAACGGTATCATGCAACGGCGGTCAACATCCTCTCGCAAACACGGCAACGATGGTCATGTTGTCGCTGACGCCAACACCGACGCTCTGCGCCTGTTTGAGCAGGATGTTTTTTCGATGCCCGGGGGAGGCCATCCACCCCATGACCGCCTGTTGGATCGTCGGGTACTGCGCCGAGAGGTTTTCGGCCACGAGGCAATGGCGATACCCCACCGCCGTCACACGATCGCCCACAGTGGACCCGTTTTTGCCCGTGTGGGAAAAGTAGTTTTGCGCCACAAGATCATCGGCATGTCGCTGTGCGGCCACCGCCAGCTTGGCATTGAGGGTCAGGGCCGCGCGCCCGTGTCTGGTGCGTTCGGCGTTGATCAGGCTGACCACCTCAGCCCCGGTCACGACACGCCCGCGCAGGGTGTTTGACGTGGCGTTTTCGCTCTGAACGGGGGTGATTTGATCGAATCCCGCACCGGTTTCTGGGCCGCAGGCCGTTAACATCAAGGCCGCCGCGATGGCACAGGCGGTTGTCCGTTGCTTCATGGTCTCGCTCCCTCGTCTCTTACAGGTGTCGTCACCCGTCCATCAACCCCTTCAAAAGCCGCGCCTGTGATGCAAGCGTCGTCTCCGTGTTGATCGTGGTGACCCAACTGTCCGACACCACATGCCGCCCTTCCACAAACAGATGTTTCACCACCATCGGCCCGGCCAGCAACAGCGCCGCCGGGTCCCAACTGCCCGCAGCTTCGACGTCAGACATATCCCAGATCGCAATATCGGCACGCATCCCGGGCACGATTTGGCCAATGTCATCGCGGCCCAAAACCTTGGCCCCGCCACGTGTGGCAATTTCCAAGGCCTCGCGCGGGCTCATCTTATCGGCGCCATAGGTGACACGTTGCAACAACATCGCCATGCGTGCTTCAGCCACCAGATTGCCGATGTCATTGGACGCCGAGCCATCAACACCAAGTCCACATTCACCCCCGCATCGCGCATGGCGCGCACCGGGGCCACGCCAGACCCAAGCCGGCAATTGGAACAGGGGCAATGGGCGACGCCGGTGCCGGTTTTGGCGAAAAGTTCGATCTCGCTCACATCCAATTTGACGCAATGGGCGTGCCACACATCCGGGCCAGTCCAGCCGAGATCTTCGGCATATTGGCCGGGGCGACAGCCGAATTTTTCCAGAGAATAGGCAATGTCTTCGTCATTTTCGGCCAGATGCGTGTGCATCATCACGCCCTTGTCCCGCGCCAAAATCGCCGCATCGCGCATCAAGTCGCGCGACACCGAAAAAGGCGAACAAGGAGCCACGCCAACCCGGATCATCGCACCGGGATTTGGATCGTGAAAGGCGTCAATGACGCGGATGCAATCGCTGAGAATATCCTCTTCGCGCTCGACCAAACTGTCGGGCGGCAATCCCCCGGCACTTTCGCCAATCGACATGCCCCCGCGCGTGGCGTGAAGCCGCAGGCCGATGGCCTTTGCGGCGTCAATCGTATCGTCGAGCCGCGCACCGTTGGGATAGAGATAGAGGTGGTCGGAGGTGGTGGAACAGCCCGAAAGTGCCAATTCCGCCAGACCGACCATGGCCGAAACCCGCATATGGTCAGGTCCGAACCTAGCCCAGATCGGATAGAGCGTTTTGAGCCAGCCAAACAACAGCGCGTCCTGCGCAGCGGGCACGGCGCGGGTCAGGGTTTGGTAAAGGTGATGGTGGGTGTTGATCAGCCCCGGCGTGACCAGACAGCCCCGGCCATCGACGATTTGGGCATCATCGTCATAAAGCCCCTGCCCAACCGCTTCGATCACACCATCGCGGACCAAAATATCGCCGCCTTTGATCTCCTGTCGCCCGTCATCCATGGTGAGAATGACATCGACATTGCGGATCAGAAAACAGCGGTGCATTTGGAGCCTCACATATGGGTCAATAGGTCGACAGTACCGCCAAAGCCGCCTCATGCAACTCTTTGCTGGCCGCGGCCAAAACCCGCCCGCCCTCAAGCACCGGACCGCCCTGCCAATCGGTGACAATGCCCCCTGCCGCTTCGATCACCGCCAATGGCGCAAGAATGTCATAGGATTGCAACCCGGCCTCGACCACCAGATCAATCTGACCCGCGGCCAAAAGCGCATAGGCGTAGCAATCCATGCCGTAGCGGGTGAGTTTGCAGCGCCCGGCAAGATCGTGAAAGGCGCGGCCTTCGATCTCGGAACCAACTTCGGGGAAGGTCGAGAAAATCACAGCATCACCAAGCGCCACACCGCTGCGCACGCCCAAAGCCCCTGTGCCATGCGGGCCGGTCATTTCAGAGTGGCCAAACCCGCCCACGAACCGCTCGCCGATATAGGGCTGATCAATGATGCCAAACAGCGCCTGATCGGCATCGCGCAGCGCGATCAACACGCCCCAGGTCGGTGTGCCGGAAATAAACCCGCGCGTGCCATCAATTGGATCCAAGACCCAGGTCAGCCCGGATGTGCCCGCTTTGGGACCGAATTCTTCGCCCAAGATTCCGTCTTGCGGGCGGCGTGCCTCGATCACCGCGCGCATTGCCTGTTCCGAACCGCGGTCGGCCACGGTCACCGGATCAAAGCCCGCGTCTTTTTTGGAGGTGGTGTCCAGAGCCGTGCCACGAAAATATTGAAGCGTCACCTCTCGTGCCACCCCGGCTGCGGCATGGGCTGTGGCGATGATCTCTGTGCGATCTGTCTCGCTCAGACCCTGTTCCGATTTGGCTGTGACATCGCTCATCATCTTCTCCTTGGCATGGCCATTGGTATGGACATTTGCAGCGGCTTTGATCTTGGCGGTAGCCGCTTGGCCCTGTCAGGTCAAGCGACGGCGAGGCCAAAATACGGCGCACAAAGAAAGACCCGCGCAGATGCCAAAGGATGAGGCGTAAAAGAAACGGCCCCAATTGCCATTCAGGCAAGGGGGCCGATCATTTGGGGGGCTGAGAGGAAGGCCACACACACCGCTTCGTGTGCGCCTGGCTTTGCGCAGATCAAAGCTTAGGCAACGTCGGACAGGACCCGCGCCAGTTCAAACAAACGGCGACGTTGGTTTTCTGGGATCGCATAATAAGAGCGTACCAGTTCAAGCGCCTCTTTGTCGGCCAGAATATCGGCGGGAACAGCGTCTTGTGCGGCGACGGCGTCTTTCATATCGCGCACATGTGCCTCCATGCCATCAAAGAAAAACGCGACCGGAACCCCAAGAGATTCCGCGATATCCCACAAACGGGATGCGGAGACACGGTTCATGCCAGTTTCGTATTTTTGAATTTGCTGGAATTTGATCCCAACTTTTTCTGCAAGCTGTTGCTGCGTCATACCAACCATCCAACGACGATGGCGAATCCGCTTGCCCACGTGGACGTCCACGGGATGTTTCATACTAACCGCTCCTTGTTCGTGCTGCGCGCAATAACCTATGCGTGTATAGCACGTTTCTTAGGCTTGAGCCTTTCGCTCAACCTGTCTTTTTGGATAGGATTGAAAACATACAGACTAAGTCACTGATTATAAAAGATATACAACTAAGCACCTTGGTAAAATATCGCTAAATCAGATAATTGTCAGCAAGACACTTACTAAACCTGCGCGTGTTTTTTGATCACTTGTTGCATTTTGCAAATCGCGCCTCCCGCCTCACAGACCTCATCTTGCACTGTATCCGCCCTGTAAAAAGGGGCAAATGTGACTCGTACAGGCGCTGAATCGCATAGACAGGCCACGCCGGGCAGGCCAAAATCGCGACATGACACAGACAACCAAAGCATACCGCGTTACCGCATTTGATCGACCGCCCGAACTCAAGGAGATGCCGCTGGAGCCTCCTGACGCAGATCAAGTTCAGGTCAAAATCCACGCAAGCGCCCTCAATTTTGCCGACACGTTGATGTGCACAGGCACCTACCAGGACACGCCGACACCGCCCTTTACCCTCGGGTTAGAGTTGGCCGGTGAGGTGGTGGCGCTTGGCAAGGACGTCACAGCGCTCAAAATCGGTCAGCGCGTGGCGGTGTTTTCCGGTCAGGGTGGTCTGGCGACCTATGGCAATTTCGCCGCCTCACGCTGTGTGCCGATCCCTGACGGCCTCGGCTATGACGCCGCCGCCGCCCTGCAAATCGCCTATGGCACGTCGCATATGGCACTCAGCTATAAGGCGCGGCTTATGCCCGGCGAGCGGTTGGTCGTCACCGGGGCGGCGGGGGGCGTGGGTTTAACCGCGGTGGAAATTGGCAAACGGATGGGCGCGGAGGTGATCGCCATTGCGCGCGGGGCCGATAAATTGGCCGTCGCACAAAAGGCCGGGGCGGATTACCTGATCGACGCAGAGGCGGACGACATCCGCGACCAGATCAAGGCGCTTGGCGGTGCCGATGTGGTCTATGACGCGGTCGGCGGGGACTTGTATGAGGCCTGCTTTCGCGCCACCAACCCGGATGGGCGCATTTTGTTGATCGGGTTTGCCGGCGGCGGACTGCCCCAGATCAAACCCAATCATATGCTGGTGAAAAACATCACGGTGATTGGCTTTTACTGGGGCGCCTATTTGGGCTTTAAACCCGAGCCGTTTTTGGCCTCGCTGAGTCAGTTGTTCGACTGGGCGGCGCGCGGCGAGATCACGCCGCATATTTCAAATCGCCTGCCGCTCTCACAGGTGGACGACGCGATGGATCTGATCCGATCCCGTCAGGCCACGGGCAAGGTGATTGTCACGCCCTGAGGCGCAAAACCCATTCACTGTGCCGCGAGCCGCGCCCCGGTGCGGTAGCTATAGGCGTTGCGGATCAAATCGCGCAGGGTGGTCTCCGCCTCGCCCTTCATCAGATCAGAGGCGTAGAGGTTGATCTTTTTATGGGCCAATTCCGGCAGTGCCCCGCCATGATGAATCGGCTCCGTCTGCGGCGGGGTCGAGCCTTCTAAAATCGCGTGCACCGCAAGATCGGCCGACACGGAGGCCTCGATCGTGCGGGTTTGATCGCTTTCAATGCCCATTTCCCACGGAATGCCCGCCCGATCCAGCGCTTCCTGGACGCCTTTGCGGAACACGCATTTATGCTCAAACGCCAGACGCAGCGGCCGTTGCCGCCAAGCGCTGCCACCAATCGCCCCGATCCAGACCAAAGGCAGTTCGGCAATGGTTTCGCCGCCCGCATCCAACCCGTCTTCGGTGGTCATGATCAAATCCGCCTCGCCGCGCGCAAACATCTCTTTCAGTTTGAGCGTGTAGGAGGAGACAAGATTGACCCGCATCCGCGGAAAATTGGCGTGAAACTGTTGCAACACCTGTGGAATCGACGGGTAGACAATATCATGGGGCACGCCGAGGACGATCTCGCCCTCGTATTCCTGCGCAGTGAGACGGCCATAGACCTCATCATTGAGTTCCAACATTCGCCGCGCATAGGACAAAAGCTGTTCACCCGAAGCGGTCAGCGCGATGGTGCGGGCCGAACGATCCAACAAATGGGAATCGAGGCTTTCCTCCAACCGCTTGAGCTGCATCGACACTGCCGATTGCGTCAGATTGAGATAGCCTGCCGCACGGGTCACGCCACCACAATCGGCAACGGCGACAAAGGAGCGCAGGGCGGTGATGTCGAGATTACGGGCCATATCAATTCCTGTGATCTATTTCGCAACAAGCATTCATTTTATTTGTTGATCATGATCGGCGATACAGATCAAGGAAAATGATTCCACAGCCACCATAGTTCACCATTTAGAAAGGATTGACGATGTTCGCGAAAGCTCAAACTCTGGCCCCGACCTGCACCACGGGCGCACGCCGCGCACCGTCCTTTTTCTCTCGCCTGCGCGCTGCCATGGCCCTCTCAAAACAACGCCGCAGCTTGGCACAATTGGATGATGCTTTGCTCGACGACATTGGCCTGACCCGTTTTGAGGCCCTGCGCGAGGCAGAGCGTCCGCTTTGGGATGCGCCACGCCATTGGATGCGCTGAACAGCCGTTCGATCATGCGACAAACAGGCCAGACTCCGGGCCAGCGCCCCTGCCCCACCCCCATTTGAACCGCGACATCTAAAAGTGTCGCGGTTTTTTTGATTTTTTTCGCCTCACGACACATATTAATAGGGGCCAAAAAGAAACACGCGGTTTGTGATCCGCATGTGCTTGAAATCTCCTCCCAAACTGCCAATATCAGAGAGGAAATCCCGAATTTTTCGGGGCGTAGTGATTTTGACGCACAGGAGTACAGTCCATGGCTGACTACAGAACGGTCCACGCAGGCGCAGGTGCCCGCTCTGCTGAGGTGGACGCGGGTCTTCGCACCCATATGAACAAAGTTTACGGCACCATGTCGGTGGGCCTTTTGGTCACCGCTTTGGCCGCTTGGGCGCTGTCCAACCTCGCGGTGAGCGCCACCCCGACCGAATATATGGTGAAAGATGGCGAATATCTCACCAGCCTTGGCTATGCGCTTTACGCAACGCCCTTGAAATGGGTGGTGATGTTTGCGCCGCTGGCGATGGTGTTTGGCTTTGGTGCCGTGGTGTCACGCTTGTCTGCCGCCGCGACCCAAACCTATTTCTACGCCTATGCCGCGTTGATGGGCTTGTCGCTCAGCTCGATCTTTCTGGTCTTCACCGGCGCCTCTATCGCGCAGACGTTCCTTGTGACCTCCGCAGCCTTTGCCGGTCTGTCGCTTTGGGGTTACACCACCAAAAAAGACATCTCGGCTTGGGGATCGTTCCTCATCATGGGGGTGATCGGCCTTTTGATCGCCTCTGTTGTGAACATCTTCCTCAAATCTTCCGGGCTTGAGTTCGCGATTTCTGGCATTGGTGTTTTGATCTTTGCGGGCCTGACCGCCTATGACACGCAGAAAATCAAAACCGACTATATCGCTCATGCGCATGCGATGGACGGTGAGTGGTTGGCGAAATCGGCCATCATGGGCGCGCTGAACCTCTACCTCGACTTCATCAACCTGTTCATGTTCCTGCTGCAATTTTTGGGCAACCGCGACTGATCTGCAGACGAATTTGAAATGCCAAGGGCCGGTCACTGTGACCGGCCCTTTTTATGTCTCCAAGCATGTAACCTTACGCGCTCAACTCCCGCGCCATCTGTACCGCTGGCAGGGCCACGCCGGGCCGCAGCATCAGATCGACATCACCAGACATGGCAAAGCCATGCGCCTCATAAAACGGCTGGGCCGTCAGGGTAGAGAGGCAACACATCCGTGTCACGCCCGTGCGCTGTGCATTGGCCAGAACATGATCCAAGACCACACTGCCAACCCCACGCCGGACATAATCGGGATGCACCGCCACGCGCCGCATATGGCCGATCTCGCGCGGGCCCACACCGCCAAAGGGGCTGGCCTGGGTCCATCCCCCCGCCGCAATCAAATCGCCGCCGCCGGTTTCAGCGACAAAGAACGTACCGCTGTTCAAAAGCCGCGGCGAGGTCACCAAGAGGGGCGGCAAAACCTTTGCCAAAATCGCTTCGGAATAGTCGGCTCTGAGCAACTCGCCGTAAGAGGCGCGGAACAAATCGTCAATCTGCATCGTGTCCGCCGGCATCGCCTGGCGCATCACAAAGGGTGGCAGCTCAGGCCGCCGATCCATCACCGCCAAAGCTTCGCTCAGGCTCGTTGGTCTCTCATCTAATGGATCACACTCTAACATCTCTCAGGCCTCTCCTGTGGGCCGCGCTTGGCGGCGAACGGTGATCTCCCGAGGTCTCTCTATGGGGATCTCTGGGGATCAGGGGGTGAGGCAGTCAGGCGGGGGATAGTAAAAAAGAAAACCCGCGTGACCGTCTCTCGGGTCGCGCGGGTTTTGCATTTCGGTGTCTTCGGAAGGGCTTACTTGATTTTGCCTTCTTTGTACTCGACGTGCTTACGCGCGACCGGGTCGTATTTTTTTACGACCATCTTTTCGGTCATGGTGCGGGCATTCTTTTTGGTCACGTAAAAGTGGCCCGTGTCCGCGGTCGAGTTGAGACGGATTTTGATCGTCGTCGGCTTCGCCATTTTGAATACTCCAGTTATCTCATGCAACGGGGGCGTCCGGGCCGACCCGTGGAATCCTTGAAGCCCGCCTTTTAAGCCCTTGCGGCCCCGAGTCAATGGTGTTCGGTCGGGTTTTGCCAAAAAACCACATGTGCCGTCCATTCCTTTTCTCGCACAATGCCCCTGCACGTCTGACACTTGCGCCGATGCCGCGCAGTGCATAGCTTACGCGTCGCGGTCATTGGGACCGCAAAACCTCTCAGGGCGGGGTGAAATTCCCCACCGGCGGTAACCAAAGGCGCGCAGGCGCTGATGTAAGCCCGCGAGCGCCACGGGCACCTTCACAGGCACCCTGGGACAGCAGACCCGGTGTGAATCCGGGGCCGACGGTATAGTCCGGATGAAAGAGAGTTGGATGCGGGATGGGGTTGCCCCCTGCCCCCATGTCCTTCTGTGCCTTGAGTTATGTGCGGTAACAGAAAGGACACGCCACATGACTCGTTCCCCCTCCGGCCTTTGGGCCACGCTCGGCCCCGCGCGCGCCGGTGCCCTTTTGATGATCGCCGCCGGCGCTTTGTTCGCCGTGATCAACGCCCTCACCCAATATGTCACGATGATGCAGGGCGTGCCCTCCGCGCGACTGGCGTTTTGGCAATATTTCATCGCCTTCCTGTTTTCCGCCCCATGGGTGATCCGTCACGGGCTGCGCGCCATGGCCACCAACAGCCTGTGGTCACATTTGATGCGGGTGGCGGCGGCCACCATCGGGGTTCAGCTTTGGATCGCAGGGCTGGCGCATGTGCCGATCTGGCAGGCCATCGCCTTGATCATGCTCTCACCGTTTTTTGTCACCTTGGGCGCGGGGCTGATCTTGCGCGAAGAGACCACATTGGCGCGCTGGTTTGCCGTCACGCTTGGGTTTCTGGGCGGGATGATCATCCTCGCGCCCTGGTCCGAACGATTTTCGATCTACGCGCTCTACCCGGTGGGCGCTGCGGCATTTTGGGCGCTGACCTCATTGTTGACCAAACGCATGACCCGGACCGAGACGCCCGAAAGCCTCACCGTCTACCTGCTGCTCTTGCTGACACCGGTGAATTTCGGCCTCGCTTTGGGCGACGGGATCGCGCTTGATCTTGGCCTATCGGGCGGGATCGTGTTGTTGGCGGGGGTTTTGACCGCCCTGGCGCAATATGCGATTGCCAAGGCCTATTCCATCGCCGACGCTGCCTATCTCCAGCCGTTCGATCACCTCAAATTGCCGCTCAATGTGGCATTGGGCGTGGCCGCCTTTGGCTTTGTGCCGCCGGGATCGATGTGGATCGGGTCGCTGATGATCCTGTCGGCGTCGTTCTATTTGCTGCGGCAAGAAAGCCGGTCTGCGCAGATGGCGGCGGCCTGAGAGCGCCGACACCGCGCCGCGCATATTGGGCTCGACATCATTCAAGCCGGACCGTCATTGCGGTCCGGGTAGAGGCTTTCTACGCACACATTGCTGTCGTCAGCCGATGTGCTAAAAGCATGGCATGACACGGCACGAGATTGACACCGAGCGACTGCTACTCAGAGGCTGGAAGCCTGAGGATCACGCGCCCTTCGCGGCAATCTGCGGCGACCCTGAGGTCATGCGTTACATTGGAAATGGCTCAACCCGAACCCCAGACGATGCGGCGCGATACATTAGGTCGTTTGAGAGAGAGTGGTCCGAGCGAGGCTTCGGGTTGTTTGCAGTTGAATCCAAGCAGACCGATGATTTGATTGGATTTACGGGCTTGTCTTGGCCGGTTTTTTTACCGGAAGTCCTGCCGTCCGTTGAAATTGGCTGGAGGTTTTCCAAGTCAAGCTGGGGGAAAGGTTACGCAACCGAAGCCGCATTGGCCGCCCTCGCATTCGGCGTGAATGAATTGGGCATCACGGACATTGTGAGCATTTACCAAGTCGGGAACGGAGCGTCGGCGCGCATCATGCAAAAGCTCGGCATGGTTTTTGACCGAAGAATCATTGACCCAACCTGCGGGCGCGAGGTCGAGGTATATCGTCTACTTCAAAAATAATGGGAGTGCGGGCACCTTTGATCCAGCCGCCGCATCTCGTCCCACCGTCCGACCTCCCATTTCAGCTCAGCTTGCCACGTGGAGGTCAAAATCACCTGACGTCCACCAGCCCCCAAAAGGGCGACCCGAAAGCCGCCCTTTTCGCCTCGAAATCGCAGCTTACAAAACCGGCTTGCCCATCGACTGATGGATTTCCGCCTGTTTCGCCGGGTCCATCATCAAGGATTGCGCCAGACCCATCAAAAACGTCTTTTCCGCATCGGTATCGACCGAAATCGCCATCAGGGCCGCGGCATAGACCTGAGCCGCCGCAGAGGTGCCCGCATCTTTGGCCAGCGCCATCGGATCGACAGGCGCGTCCAATTCGGCCTGCACAAAGGCGATTTCTTCGTCAGAGGCGTCTTTGAGTTGATCCAGAATTTTAGTGCGCTCTTCGGCGTCAATTTCGCCATCCGCCTTGGCCGCCATGATCATCGCCCGGATCATCAGCTTGGCGTTTTCCTCGGACGCCGCGCCGACCGGCGTCCCCTGTGCCACCGAGGCAAACATGTCGGTCATCGACGCCGCGCCCGAGGCGGCCGCCCCGCTCATCGCCGAGAACAATGACCCAAGCCCGGCTTCGGTCGCCTCCGACATATCGGCGGCTTGGTTGCCAAATTTGCCCATCATGCCGCGGACAGCCTCTGCCCCGCCCGGAAAGCCGAATTTCTCCGCCATCTGACCCATTTGATCGGCGACACTGCCGGGATTGCCGGATTGACGCATGGCTTCGCGCACGCCGTCCATCCCGCCCATCTTTTTCACTTTCTCCACGCCTTTCGCCGCGGCAAAGCCGATCGCCAAAGTTGTCAAAGTCCGTACAAAACTCATTGGGACACTCCCTTATAGATTTCTCTCAAACCCATACTGCGCGCAAAAATCCTTTGTGCCAACGGGGAGAATGCCGCCATCTCCCTCAACAACTGGAGTTTTGCGCGTGAATACCCAGTGGACGGCACTCACACCTGAGGGCCTTGGTCTATTTGGAAATCAGTTTCTAAAGTGTTTTGCTATCATGTAATCTTAAATTTAAGATCATAATCCCGCTGCCTTATCTCAACTCTGCTCGGGGATGTCGGACCTTCGCAACAGCTTGCACGGAGTTCAACTCAGCGGGACGAAGCTGCCGTTCTTCATTTCCACACCGATGGCCGCTTTTGATTTCTGACTAACGCGTCTGTCCGCGGTCATGGCAACTCTGTTGGCCCGTGAAAATGCTCTATTCGTTGTAGACGATTATTCTCAAAGAAGAGGCTGACGCGACTGTAATACGGAGTGACAAAGCTGCTGTACCACACAAGATGATGAAGCCCGGTGAATCTCCAACCAGAAGTGTCGCGCACGAAATCAGAGTAGGAAGAATCGACGAGCCTTCGCTCGTAGGATTGCGTGTCGAAGGTGTCCGCGCGGGCTACGTGGGTCGAGACATATGCCTTCAGCCCGGTTTCGTTGCCAGCTATCCGCTTATAGACGTCGTTTCGAGACATGCCGATGGTGATTTGATCTTGAAAAGCCAACATGGCGGCATCGATTTCGTCATATCTGGGGTTCGGATTTGACCACGTTTTGGGTTCGAAAATCGGCCAAGACCGGTCCAGAGTATCGTCGACAAACTCCAAGCGCATAGGTACCCCGAATGCTTGGCCAAACCACACGACAATACTGTCGTCTTCCGAGAAGTTGCGCTGAAGTTCAGCCATATCCGGGGCTTCAAGCAGCGTATCGTGGAACGGACGCGGCTCTGGGGGCCACATGCCAAGTCGCTCGAGAGTAGCTGCTGACTGCGACTTATCTTCGCCAATTGTGAAAGGACCGTATGAGCCTTCTGAAACCACTTTTGTACCGCCGAGGGCAAAGAGCACGAGCAAGATGAAAACGGTTATAGTCACCGCAAATATACTAAGAAGAACCTTGCCAATGCTCATTCCAACTGACCTTCTTTCTGTGCGGTTTAATCGCCCTGATAGCCGACATTTCTACACAACGCAGCATCAGCTACGATGGGCTCGTTCCTGCCTTTAGCTGCGTTGAGCGCCAATGTCGGCTATGACCCATTTAAAATGGATGAAAGAAATATACGCGGACGGCCTATAAGCCGGATTCTGTCTCAGCGGGCGGACCCGCCGTGGATAACCATTCCTCTAGGCCTGCTGTTACCAACAGGCTCAAGCTGCCAACCCGGACGTCTCGGGCTCAAGCATCCCTGCGGGCGGTATGCAAAGCACACAGTCCCCGCGCGACGTCCCTATTTGGCATTGCTCCCGGTGGGGCTTGCCGTGCCGGTTCTGTTGCCAGTCCCGCGGTGGGCTCTTACCCCACCGTTTCACCATGACCCCCGTATGAGAGGGCTGTCTGTTCTCTGTGGCGCTGTCCCTAGGGTTGCCCCCGCCGGGCGTTACCCGGCACCGTTGCTTGATGGAGTCCGGACTTTCCTCGCGCCAGGGATCGCCCCCAGCCCGCGATTATCCAGCCATCCGCGTATCTGAGCGACTTAGGCGAGCCAGTCGTCCGGGTCAACGGGAAAGCGTGTCGCCAGATCATGCGCCATGGCCATATCTATGGCATCAAGGGGGCCGTGATGATTGGGACGAAAGCGGGCGCGAAAGGCCGGCAACAGCGCCTCGATCGGGGCGTCTGGATAGCCAAACGCCGCGAGACCTTGCAAAAACTCATCCTCACGGGCCTCAAAATCCAGCGTAACCTGTGGCCAGACCGACAGGCCGCCAAGCGCCAATCTGCGCCAATCAAAACGTGGGCCGGGGTCGATTTTGCGCGAGGGTGCCATGTCGGAATGGGCAATGACCCGTTCGGGCGCCATGAACCAACGCTCGATGATGTCGGTCAAAAGCCGCTCCAACGCATCCATTTGATCCGCGGCAAAGGGGACAGTGCCGGGGTTGGCCAGTTCGATCCCGATGGAATGAGAATTCACATCCGTGACGCGGCCCCATTGCCCCGCCCCCGCGTGCCAAGCCCGGTTTTCTTCATCAACGAGGCGCAAAATTACGCCCCGTCCATCAATCAGGTAATGGGCGGAGACCTCGTGATCCGGGCAACAGAGCCGCTCCAACGCGGCATCGGCGGAGGTCATGGCGGTGTAATGCAACACCACCATATCCGGGCGCACACCGCCGCGCCGTTCGCCAAAATTGGGCGACGGATGATCAACGATATTTAGCACATCAGACAAGTCAGCGGGCGCTGGCGGCCAAACGGAACGGCGCAGGGTCCCAGCTACAGGCAAAGCCATCGCCATCGGGATCAAGCCCTTTGGCGTTGCGTTCCGGCCCGCCACTGTTGAGGAAATCTTCCTGTGCCAGATCGGGCGACGGGTATTTGGCACAGGCGCGCGCCGCACGGGTCTGCGCGCCGGGGATCAGCCGCGAATACAGCGCTTCACCGACGCGATTGGTGGTCGACAAGGCGAACTCAACAATTGTGGCCGCATCCTTGGTTGGGCGGGTCGGCACGGCAGTCGGCTGAATGGTCACATAGGAATCTTTGTTGGCCGCGACGCGGGCGGCGTCTTCTTCGATCGACCGCTCGGAGGCAACCGCATCGAAATTGTTTTCCGAAGAAATCCCGATGGCGTTGGTCACCGCTTTGGGCGCGGGACCCACAGGTGCGGCGGTGTTTTCCGCCGCATCAATCGCTGCGGTGGCTTCCGCCGAAATCGCCTGAGTGTCGAGACCTGTGGTTGCATTCGTGCTTACGCCCGCGTTTTGACCCCGCCCATCGCCATTGGCAATCAACTCGGCCTCACGTTGGGCCTGATAATCCGCATAGGAGCCAAAGCCCACGCCGGAGCCGCTGTCCGGCACGGGGGTTTCGCAAGCCGCAAGGGCAATCAAAGAAATCAAGGCGTAAGAGGCGCGGCGCATGGGCGGCAAGCTCCAAGGATGAGGTCAGTTCGGCGTCCCTTACCACCATTTTTCCGGCTTGGAAACAAAGCCCACAGCCGTCTCAAGCGAATGGGCGATATTCAGCAGATCACCCTCTTCCCACGGCGCCCGATGAGTTGCAGCCCCAACGGCAGCCCCTTGGCCGACAGACCCGCAGGCACCGAAACCCCCGGCAGACCCGCCAGGTTGACGGTCACGGTGAAGACGTCATTGAGATACATCTGGATCGGATCGCTGTCCGACATTTCACCCAGACCAAAGGCCGCCGACGGTGTCGCGGGGGTCAGGATCGCATCAATGCCGGCCGCAAACACGTCCTCGAAATCCTTTTTGATCAAGGTGCGGACTTTGCGGGCGCGGTTGTAATAGGCGTCATAGAACCCAGCCGAGAGCACATAGGTGCCGACCATCACCCGGCGCTGAACCTCGTGGCCAAAACCTTCGGCACGGGTCTTTTCATACATGTCGTCGATGCCGTCACCCGCCGCCAATTTGGCGCGGTGGCCATAACGCACCCCATCATAGCGCGCGAGGTTGGACGAGGCTTCAGCGGGCGCGATCACATAATAGGCGGGCAGCGCGTATTTGGTGTGGGGCAGCGAAATCTCGACGACCTCAGCCCCCGCCGCGCGCAGCATGTCTGCACCGTCGTCCCAGAGTTTGGAGATCTCTTCAGGCATCCCCTCCATGCGGTATTCTTTCGGGATACCGATTTTCTTGCCCTTGATGTCGCCGGTCAGCATGGCCTCAAAATTCGGCACGGCCAGATCGGCGGAGGTGCTGTCCTTCGCATCATGGCCGCACATGGCTTCCAACATGATCGCCGCATCGCGGGTGGTTTTGGTCATCGGCCCGGCCTGGTCCAAGGAGGAGGCAAAGGCCACCACGCCCCAACGTGAACAGCGCCCGTAGGTCGGTTTGATCCCGACAATGCCGGTGAAAGCCGCCGGTTGGCGGATCGACCCGCCGGTGTCTGTGCCGGTTGCGGCCAAACACAGGTCCGCCGCCACAGCCGCCGCAGAGCCACCAGAGGAGCCGCCCGGCGTAAGCTGGGTGTCCTCATTGCCACGGCGCCACGGGTTGACCGCATTGCCGTACACAGAGGTTTCATTCGACGACCCCATGGCGAATTCGTCCATGTTGAGCTTGCCCAACATCACCGCACCCGCGTCAAACAGCTTGGTGGTGATGGTGCTCTCATATTCGGGTTTGAAGCCTTCCAGGATGCGCGACCCGGCTTGGGTGTCGACGCCTTTGGTGGCAAAGAGGTCTTTGATCCCGATCGGCAGGCCACACATCGCAGGGGCCTCGCCGGACGCGATCCGGGCATCGGCCGCTTTGGCCTGTTCCATCGCGATTTCGGGCGTGTTGTGCACAAAGGCGTTGAGCGCGCCGGAGGCGGCAATCGCGGACAAACAGGTTTCGGTCACCTCAACCGAGGTGAAATCGCCTTTGCGCAGACCGTCACGGGCCTCGGACAGGGTGAGTTTATTGAGATCAGACATTATTCCACCACCTTCGGAACCGCAAAAAAGCCTTCGCGCGCATCGGGCGCGTTTTTCAGGATGCTCGCCTGCATATTGCCATCGGTGACCTCATCGACCCGGCGCTTGAGGCGCTGCGGCGTGACCGAGGTCATCGGCTCGACGCCCTCGACATCCACTTCGGAGAGTTGCTCGATAAAGCCAAGCACAGCGTTGAACTCTTCGGCCAGTGCGGGAAGTGCGTCTTCCTCGACCCGGATACGGGCGAGTTTGGCGACCCGGCGTGCGGTGTCGATGTCAATGGACATGGTTGGGCTCCGTCTATTCTGTTGGCACAGGGCTTTTGACATGGCTTTATCGCGCAGGCGCGCGGCCTTCAAGCCTCCTTCACCCCTATATGGTTGGCGTAGACCGCGATCATATGCGCCAGAACCACGGCATTGAGCAGATGCCAGAGGAAATGCGTGCCCATCGGCCAGAGGGCGCAGATCGGATCATCCAACATGCGACAGCCGATGGAGAGGCACAACAGCCCCGCCCCCACCGCCAAGCCGCGCGCGGTTTTGCGGGCTTTGTCCTTTAGAAGATAAGCGTAGATGAAGATCAACATCGGCACGGGCGCATAGGCCGAGGACGATCCAAGCCCGAGCTTGGCAAACAGTGGCATAGTCGCAGCGGCAAAGGGGAAAAACAACAGGGTCACGAGCACGCTTTTCCACCGCTCTAGCCCAAAGAAATCCCGCGTGGCCGCGAAAATATACAGCAGAATAAAACCCAGGATCGGTGCGGTGTCGGCCAGTGCCCCCCAGCGTGTCGCGGTGGTGTGAAAGGCAAAGGACCCAACCCCGATCAACGTCAGGACCACCGTCATCGCCCGCGCCAAGGGGACATCACGGGTGCGTGGCCAGACGTAAAGCGCCGCCAGCACAAAGGCCAAATTGGTCAGCGCATTGACGGGCTCTGACCAAAATGTGAAATCCACCCGCTCACAATAGCCATCGAATTGCTCTGTCCACATGTGATTTCTCCTGCTCCTGTGCTAGCTTTTTCTGAGCTACGTTTGAGGACTATATAGGAGAGGGCGCATGAAAATCACTTGGCTTGGACATTCCGGTTTTCGCATCGAAATCGCGGATCAGGTTTTGCTCATTGATCCGTGGCTTGCGGGCAATCCCTCCTTCCCAGAGGAGCGCGCGGCGGAGGCCACCACAGGGGCCACGGCGATCTTTCTCACCCACGGCCATGGCGATCACGCCTCGACCACCCTGCCCGTGGCACGCGACACGGATGCGATGATCTATTGCATCCATGAACTGTCGCTCATTCTGGGAGCCGAAGGCGCGCAGGTCACGGGCTTTGGCAAGGGCGGCACGATCACCTTGGGTGAAGGCACCTTGGGCGAAGGCGACGCGGCGGTGCGGGTCACGATGGTGAACGCGGTGCATTCTTCCTCAATTGATTTCAAAGACGGCGCACCGCGATATGCGGGCGACCCGGCGGGCTTTATGATCTCGGGCGAAGGCCACACGATCTATGTCTCTGGCGACACCGATCTCATGGCCGATATGGCGTGGTTTGCCGATCTGCATCAGCCCGACATCGGCATTCTCTGCGCCGGGGGCCATTACACGATGGACATGACCCGCGCCGCCTATGCCTGTCAAAAATTCTTTGATTTCAAAACGGTGATCCCGTGCCACTGGGGCACATTCCCGCTTTTGGCGCAGAGTTGTGATCCGCTGGTCTACGCTCTGGACGAGGGCGTGGTCCAAGTCCCAGAGGTGCTTGTCGCCATCGAGATTTAATGGCGGCTACGCCCCGAGCACCAGATAGCGCCCAATGCCGTAAACGTAAAATGCGGCAAACAGGATGTTGATCCATTTCAACTGCCGCTCGGAATGCAACCATCCCATCGCCAGCCAAATAAGGCAAAACGGCAACGACAGAAACAGGTTCAGCGGATACCAGTTTTGCACGATGGCAATCGTCGAGGCGACGCCCAGCAGCAGGGCAAGGTTTTTCAGATGCCGTTCATGGCGCAACAGGGTGGTTTCGATCATCAGGCACTCGCGCAGAGACCCGCAAGGGCCAACCCATGCGGATGGCCCCGAAAACGGGCGTGATTTCAAGGATTTGGGATGGCGCAGGGGCCAAACCCCCGCGTGCCCTGCCTACCCGATCCCCGCGCCAAAGACAAGAGGGCGCACCTCAACCCTCAGAGGCGCGCTCTTCCATCACCCCAAGCACCACGCCCTGGGTGAGATCGAGTACCGCGTCCAATTTGACCCGAAACGCCGCCATCGCAGCCTCTGTCGCCGCGCGATCAAACGGCTCTGTGGTGCTGGTGGCTATCACCTCTGCGCGGGCGGCCATTGCGGCCTGAAGCGCGGGGCCAAGCGTGTCGCTGTGCGCCATGATGTCTTTGCGCAAGGCTTTGCGAATGTCGGGCGGATAGGAGGCCGTGCGCATATCCATATCGCCCAACACCGCCACTCTGAGTTGATGCGCCCGCAGCACGGCTCCGATGACCACGGCATTGCCCAAAAGTGAAACGCACAAGATCGCGATCAAACTCACCCGCCCCCAAGCGATCCGTCGTTTTTGCAACACAGCCTGTGACATCAAAATCCTCCAAGCAGGGCCAAGGGATCGCCCAGTGTGAGCAGCGTCAAAAGCCCGTCACCCGCAATCCAAGTTGAGCCCAAATAGCCAAACACACCGCCGATGAGCAAAAGCCCGAGGAACCCGGCGCCCCAAGGCAAGGGTTCGGACAGGACCGCCCCCAAAGGCGCAGAGGCCGAGGTGCTGTTTTTTGCCAATTGGCTTAGAACCGCGCGCGACAGAATGGCGGTGTCTGCATCGCCGGGGGTGGAGAGCAGCGCGCCCAACTGGCGATCAAACTCCCCGTCTGACATGTCACTCCCGTCCTGTTTCACCGTCTGTCGATCCGTCATCATCCATCCTCCAAATCCATGTGCGCCCGTAATGCCGCACGCGCGCGTATGAGCAATTGCTCGGTTGCCCCCGCGCTGGTGCCCAGCGCTTCGGCAATTTCCACGGTGCTCAATGCACCAGCCACCTTGAGCAAAATCGCCTGACGTTGCCGCGCGGGCAACGCCTTGATCGCGGCATGGGCCAGAGCCAGCCTTTGCCGCCCGTCCAATTGCGCCTCGACGCCGGGCATCTCATCTTCAAACTCCGGTGCCGCGTCCAGACCAACAAAACGACGAAACCCGCAGCGTCGGTTGTGGTCAATGCACAGGTTGACCGTGATGCGATACAACCAGGATGACACGGCCCCCTTGTCGGGATCATAGCTGTGCGCCCGTGTCCACGCCCGCAAAAACACCTCCTGTGCCACAACTTCGGCCTCTGAACTGACGCTCAACATTTGTGCGGCATAGCGACGGATGCCCGTACCATAGAGCGCAATCAACCGGGCCAACCCCGCGCGTTCGCCCCGGGCCATTGCGGCCATGGCCGCCTTTGCATCTGCCCGCAGTTGGGCTTGGTCTTCGGGGCCCTTTGAAACGGGTCCAGCTTGTTGGGGGCCGGTCTTCTGGGTCACTCGCACGTCATCATATACACACCGCTTATCCGGCTCTCTGTTCACAGTTTAGCGCCCCACCCCACGCGGGCGGGCTGAGACAAGGCCTTAGCGCGTGATCAAAAGCGTGCGGGTGCGCGTGTTGCTTTCGCCACTCGGTCCGGTCCCGGTCACTGTGGTGGTCGAACCGCCCTGTTCCACCGTGCGCTGACGGTTGCGTGAGACAGTTTGCCCCCCTGCGGTGGTCCCTGTGGTCATGGTGTCGCAAATGACCATTTGCCCGTCCACCATACAGCTGCGGTTCTTGGTCATGGTACCGCCCTTTCCGGTGGTCACGGTGACATTTTGGGCAAATCCGGGGGCAGCCAAGGTCAAAGGCAGCATCAAAGCGAGGGCATAGGTGAAAGGCTTCATGGTGATTTCCTTTTGAGTGTTAAAAATGAGCAGAATGCGACTGTCGGTTCCGTCTTCTGACCGAACCCTGGGCCTTGGCCATAAAATCAGCGACGCGTGCCAATTCTTTTGCATTCAGCAGGCCAAGAGATAATAAGGTCGCATCTGTCTCTCCTTTGAGAACGTCGATACCCTTATTACGGCACCCAACCGGTGCTCCTACGCCAGACACAGATTTTTTGAGATGGGGCGGGCGCGGTTTAACGCCGGGAGGCAAAAAACGCCTTGAGCATGGCTTCGGCCCGATCGGCCGCGATGCCGTCATAGACCTCGGGGGCGTGGTGGCATTGGGCGTGCGAAAACACCCGCGCGCCATGGGCGACACCGCCGGATTTCGGGTCTTCTGCGCCGTAATACAACCGTGCAATCCGCGCGTTTGACATCGCTGCCGCGCACATTGGGCAAGGTTCCAACGTCACATAAAGATCATAGCCCGGAAGACGCTCTTGGCCCAGCTTGGCGCAGGCGGCGCGGATGGCAACGATCTCGGCATGGGCCGTCGGATCATTGTCGGCGCGGGTTTGGTTGCCACCGCGCCCGACGATCTCGCCCTGCGGCGACACCACGACCGCACCCACAGGCACCTCACCGCGGGCCTCGGCCAAAGCCGCCTCGATGAACGCATCATCCATATAAGAGCGAAAAGACATGGCCTTTCCTGACGTGGAATCGCGCCTAAGGCAAGGCGCGCTTCGCAAGAGTGACTTGTTGCGCCACACACGCCCCCTCCTCCGACAGATTGACGCAGCCCCCGTCTATTTGATGCAAATCAAAGCTCTTGCCCCGGCCGAGGCAGAGCGTCCGTCACACGCGCGACGTTACGACATTAGGACACACCAAGAAAACGACGACACTTTTTGCCACCGCCCTCGCCCTGACCCTCGCCGGACTGTCCGGCGCAACCGCGCAAGAGGCGGGGACCATGTCTCTGGGCTTCGGCCTTGGCGGCGTGGTGCCAAAATCAGACAATGGCACCATTTTGGGCGGGGCCAATACGCTTGATATTGGGGACAGCGTCCGCCCGACCCTTACATTTGAGTATTTCGTCGCCAATAACATTGGCATCGAAGTGCTCGGCGCCGTACCTTTCATGCATGACATTGATGCCTCCGGCTTGGGTCGCATTGGCTCGACCAAACACCTGCCGCCCGTCATCTCAGTGCAGTACCACTTCAACGGTGGCGAACAGTTCTCGCCCTTTGTCGGCGTTGGCCTCAACTACACTGCGTTTTTCGATGAAACTGCCAAAGGCGCAATCGCAGGCCATGATTTGGACCTCAGCGATTCTTGGGGCGTCGCGCTTCATGCGGGTTTTGACTACAAAATGAGCGATCACGGCGCGTTCCGGACCGATGTGCGCTGGATTGACATCGACAGCGATGTCAAACTCGATGGTGCAAAAATTGGCAAAGCCGAAATCGACCCTTGGGTCATCGGGATGTCCTACGTTTACTCGTTCTAAGAGGCCCTCTCATTCAAGAGATTGGATGGGGCCTCACACCCCATCCATGATGGTCCGGCCTGCACGTGCCCCCGTGCGGGCCG
>NZ_PYIB01000087.1:0-4291 GCF_009129705.1 Roseobacter sp. TSBP12 | reverse complement strand
CCAGCAGTTCCTGAACCGCTGCCTGGCCCTCCGCATCGACATGCAGGATGCAATCTTTGAGGCCTTCGGCGGGTTTCTTTCGGCTATCATCGAAGATGCGCGCCAGGCAGGCACGCTGGACGTCGGGCTTGAGACCCTGCGCGCCGAGAAGTTCGAGATCGTCGACCGCAAGGTCATCTTCGAGCATGAGGCGACGGGCGCAACGGCAACCGCGCTGACCGTGGAGCGCACCGATCGCAACGATCCGCTCACCCTGCCCCGGGTTAGAGCGATCTGCGCCGATACGAAGGGTGCGACGCTCTGCTGGAACACCTCCTCCAAACGCGCGGCCCTGATGGTGAAGGCGCCGGCCTTCATGGATGAGGATGGCGTGCCGATCCTGCGGGTGAAGCTTCTGCGGCCCTTGGCGACCGAGATCCTCGCACTTTCCGAATTCTCGAAATCGCACTGGGAAGAGATTAATGATGCGATGTTCGAACAGCTCTGGCGGGCCGAGGTCGACGCGGTGCCGGAGTTCACCACGTCGAAGATCACACTGATCTGCGGCCTTCTCCTGCCAATCTGGGACCGGCTGCCCGCCGACAACATGCGCATCTATCGCCTGCAGACCGAGGACGGGGAGCGCGCCATCGGTCGCTTGGTCAGCCAGGAGCAGCTTCTCAATGTCTATGCGCGGCTCGGGCTCGATTGTCAGATCGAGATGACGCCGCAGGAGGTGTTCGGCGCGGTGATGGAGGCGCGAACGACCCTGAGCCTCCTTGGCGGCTACCAGCTGCGCCGGTCGCTGGTCATGGGTCAGCCTAGGCTCGAGCTGATCGGTGCGTCGGGTGCAGCCCTGCCCGGTCTGAAGGTCATGGGCTGCTTCACCGAAGTGATCCAATGGAAGACGCGGATGTTCATCCCGGTGGACGGCATTGACGTTCTTGCACGGGTTCTTGCCGCACATCCGGTTGGCGCAAGCGCATCGGAGGCCGCCGCATGAACGCGCGGCGCAGTATCGCAGACCTCTCGGCCGATCTGGCAGACCGTGCCGAGAGTTTCTGCCGACAGTATTTCCCCGAGGGGCGTAAGCAGGGCAACTATTGGCAGGTCGGCGATACCTCTGGCGCAAAGGGCCAGAGTCTCGCGATCCGGCTGCAAGCGCAGGGTGGTCGTAAAGCTGGGTCCTGGCAAGATTTCGCGACGGGTGAATATGGCGATCTGATCGACCTGCTGAAGGAACGGCTTGGATCGGTCACGCTGAAGGAAACGCTGAGGGAGGCCCGGTCCTTCCTCGGTGAGGCCCCCTGCCCTGCCGCTCTGCGTGACACCCGAAAGGCTGAGCGTCCGGATGCTTCCACGAACAAACGTATCGCGCGGGCGCGCAAACTCTTTGCCGCCGGCAAGCCGGTGCTTGGCACCTTGGCCGCCACCTATCTGCAAGGTCGCGGGATCACACGGCTCGGTCCTGCCCTCCGCTATCACCCACGGGTCTTTCTGCGGCAGGGCGAGGACGACGCCGATCCGCCGCAAAGGGCCCCTGCCCTGCTGGCGAAGATCACCGACAATCGTGGTCAGGTCACCGGATGTGCGCGCACCTATCTCGACCCGTCTACCGGCGGGTTGGCCGCGATCGAGAGCCCAAAACGGATCCTTGGGCAGCTTCATGGCCATGCCATCCGCTTCTGGTCCGGCTCACCTCGCAGCGATCTCATCGTCGGCGAAGGTCTCGAGAACACCCTCTCGATCGGCACCGCTCTCCCGGAGTTCGATCTCGCCTCCTGTCTCACCGCCACCCATCTCGGCCTCTTCATCCCGCCGCCGGGCATCCAGCGCATCTGGATCGCGCGGGACAATGACGAGGCTGGACGTAACGCATCCATAAGATTGCGTAACCAGCTGGAATTGATTGGAATTGCCTTTGGTGATCTCGTGCCAAACATGGGCGATTTCAACGACGATTTGCGGGCTTTTGGCAAAGATCCGCTGCGCCGGTCCTTGTTGAAGGCCATGAAAGCGCAAGGTCTGGAGATCGAGGACGGGTGAGCGCCAGCCTCCTCTCGTGATAACTGAAGGGGCAAAGGTTCCGCGGGCTCGATCTGATCCCGTTTGGATAAGGGGAGCGATGGACCGGCGGGTCGGAGCAGAGTGCTCCTCGCCCGGGCAGCAATGCGCCCCGCACCAAAAAATCCCCCTGAGCCTTCGGCTCATTCCTCGCGGGAACAATTTTCCGGCCCGCGGCGCATTCTCCGCTGCGCTTCGATCCTGACGGATGCGGCCCGGTCGCCGCCGGTCCTGTTATCGCCCCATCCAAATCGGGTCAGATCAAACAGAGGAACCAGACAATGCCCCATCAGACAGACATCCCCGAGGAGACCGGCGTAACCTCCGCCATCCTCGACCACCTCGCACTTCATGGCGCAACACCGGGACCTGGCGAGACCGATCACCGCCCCCTGCCCCAGCCTGACGAGGTTGATCTCGCCATGGCGACACTTTTTGAGACCACCACCGGCCTTCTCACTGGCAGCCAGTTGGAAGACAATCTCGAAGAGATGCTCTGGTCCCTCACCTCGATCTTCCATCGCCGGCTGGCCCATATCCAGAAGCTCCTCGACGACAATGAATCCGAGGTCCGGGAAAGTCTGGCCATCCAGGACGGCTCCGAGGTCGCCTCGGTCGAGCTGGAACGACTCCAGATGATCGGGCTCAAACTCTGGGACCATCGCGACGCTTTCGAACAGATGCGCGATTTGGCCGTGGACCATTTCTCGGCCGCCACCGGTTCTCCCTGGCTGCCCCGCACTGGATCACGCGTCTCTCATCGCGGCCTCACCTCCGCCGTGGTGGACAGCCGGGCCTATCTATCGGCCAAGCGCCGCAAGGAGACCGAGGTGCACTGCCCCGAAGGCACGCGGATCGCGTTCTCGGGCGGGGACTATCACGCCTACGATCTGATCTGGTCCGTCCTCGATGCCACCCATCAGAAATACCCCGACATGGTGCTCATGCATGGTGGCACTCCAAAAGGTGCCGAGATGATCGCCGCCCGCTGGGCAGATACGCGCGGTGTTACCCAGGTGGTCTTCAAACCCGACTGGAAGAGCCACGGCAAGGCGGCCCCCTTCAAGCGCAACGACAAGATGCTCGAGACCATGCCGCAGGGCCTGATCGCAACACCGGGCTCCGGGATCACCGAGAACATCGTCGACAAGGCCCGCAAGCTCGGGATCCGCATCAAGAGGATCGGGGCTTAGGCCCCGGTTCGTTTTCGGCTTAGTTCGACGAGGCTGCCATTGGAGCTATTTTCTTGAAAGGGGAGCAATGCAGTACGAAGTGAGATTTCGCTGTGGATGCGCCAATGGCCGCTTCGACGTTTCTGCATGCGGCACAAACGGTTGTTTTCGCCACTGACAGAAGCGTAGTTTTTGCAAATGAAGTTTATAGACTTCCTGAAATGCGACCGTTTCGCATTGTCAGTCCGAGCTCGTTGCCGCTAAGCGAAACAGAGACCGGCCCATGTCGATCGTACGCGTGAATGCTGCAAGTCCACGGCCCTCCGAGGTCCTCACTGATCGATCTGAAGCCATATCCATCCTCCGGCTGTGTTGGTTGGAAATCTCCATCTTCAAGCGCAATGAGAAATTTGATGTAGTAGGTGCTGTTTGGCTCAAAGATTAGCTCGACTTGCTCGCCTGCGGCTACACCTGTCGCCGTTGAAGCTCGGAATGACAGAGAGTTTCCGCCTTCCAACTTCGGCTCGCATGCCAACCTGTCTCCGATGAAACCAAGTTCACCACCTGTGTTTGTAACGGTCATTCGAAATCTATCTGCATCAATCAACTGACCGCCGATCAAAAAGTTTGCCCGATTGGGGTCGAGTGCCTGCAGAACATTGTTTGCGTTGATGCCTAAAACGGATACCAGCGCCACAAGTAGTCCCAATACTGGCGTCGAAATAGAGAAGTGCCGCCGCCAGTCGTTGAAGTGATTGCACTGCTTACAGAAAACATAGCCTTTCTGCATCGGCGAGCCACAAAATCGACAGCAAGTTTCTTCTACTTCATCGTTCACTGGTCGATCTCCTCGCGGCTGGTGTAGCTGAAATGTCGCAAAATCGACAGTATGTCTCCCACGCGATAGCTTTGCGGACAGTAGCCTACCGCCACTTTCTTAGGAAAGGCCTGTCGACTGCACTGGGCTAATATGTCGGTTTCACACTAGATCGCCAACCGTCGGCATCTCGTTCGGCTGTTCACCCACCTTCCTTCGTGGCCACCGCACTTCTCCCTTTGTCTGAGTTGCATGACAT
>NZ_PYIB01000086.1:0-633 GCF_009129705.1 Roseobacter sp. TSBP12 | reverse complement strand
GCTTCGCCAGAGGTCACAACACCGTTCGCATCCGGGCCCAATTCACGCCACACCGCATCCCAGCCGCCAAGATCGGACCAACCGCCGTTAAACGGCACAACTGCCAAATTGGCGGCGCGTTCCATCACCGCATAGTCGATAGAAATATCTTCGGCCTGTGCCCAAGCCTCCGCATCCAAACGCAAGAAACCAAGATCCACCTGAGCGGTTTCGACAGCTGTGGCCACAGGAGCGGTCAAGCCGGGGGCGTATTCCGCGAAGGCTGCGATGATATCTTTGGCTTTGAACAGGAAAATCCCCGCGTTCCACATAAACGTACCTGCGGTCACCATTTCGGCGGCGCGCGTCGCATCTGGTTTCTCAACAAACTGTTTGAGATCAATCGCAGTGCCAGAATCATCCGGCTGGGTAGTCAGTTCGAGATAGCCATAGGCGGTCTCAGCATGGGTTGGCTTGATGCCAAAGGTCACAAGCTTGCCATTCTCTACTGCGGCAAGACCTTTCTCAACGGCCGCATGAAACGCCGCCGTATCCGGCACGACATGATCAGAAGGTGCGACAAGCATGATCGCCTCAGGATGCGTCGCTGACACATGCAAAGCCGCCGCAAGAATCGCCGGAGCCGTGTTGCGC
>NZ_PYIB01000085.1:0-2548 GCF_009129705.1 Roseobacter sp. TSBP12 | reverse complement strand
CTCGTCGGCATAGGTCTTGTACTGGGCGTTCTTGTACTCGCCCCCGGCGACGATCTTGTTCACCTCGCCGAGGTTCGGCGTGCCGCGCTGGATCGCCAGCAGACAGGCCGCGACGAAGATGGACTTGCCCGCCTCGGAAAAGGTGTCGAGCGTCTTGTTGTCTTTGTCGAGGAAGAGGTCGGCCAGGATCGAGACCTCGGTAAAGCGCTGCGCGAATGTCGGGGCCTTGGCGATCCGCGCAAGCGGGTTATAACGATGCGTGGCATTGGCCCAATCGAAAGGGCTGAAGCGATAGACCTCGTCGCCGTTCAGCGCCCGGAGACGGGCGGTCTTCTCGAAGTTCTCGCCCTTCACGTCGAGCACCACGACCGAGCCCGCAAAGCTCAGAAGGTTCGGGATCACGAAACCCACACCCTTACCCGCGCGGTCGGGGCCACCATCATCACATGGGGGATGGTGGTCGAAGAGATGAACTCGGCCTTGGAGGTCGGCGCACCTAGCTTGCCGCAGACAAAGCCCTTGCCGGGCGCCTGCAGCATGTCGTTCTTCTTCAGCTCCGCCTTGGTCTGCCAATGGGCCGACCCGTAATCGTCGCGCTCCTTCTTCCAGGTCCAGGCCAGCGCCAGAGCGCCAAGACCGATGGCCCCGAAGCCGACGGCGCCAAACCCCACCTTGAAGGCCTCAGGATGTGCCGCGCGTGTCACGGCGCTAGCCTTCCAGAGCGCCAACATGTCGAAGCTCTGATACCCGGTTTTCAGGGCCAGGGTCAGGTAGAAGGCGGCGACGATGGTGCCGATGACGGCACCGCAGATCACACCGAAAAGAAGCGCGGCCCAGAGGGGAAGTGTCTTGGTCATTGTGGTCATCCCCCTCAGAATTCCATCTCGTCATCGAGACCGCGGTCGCGGCCAAGATCGCGCCCCAGCTCCTGCGCCTCTTGCTGGCCGCGCATCCGTGCCACTTCGGTCGCCTTGTCCTGCTGCAACCCGGCAGCGCGGTCGGTGAAGACCTGGTCGCCCGTTTCCTCGAAGGTCATTTCGAGGAATTCCTGCGTGACAGTGATCTGGTCGAGCTTGCTCGGCAGGGCCGCATCCAGCACCTCGTAGTTGCCGCGGCGAAGTTCGGCCAAGCCTTCTTCGCCCAGTTCCTTGAAGAGCTCGGATTGCAGGGTGCGTTCAATGGTCTCTTCCTGTTCCTCAGTGAGTTTGCCATCGCGCAACATGTCGGCGAGGTCCTGCAGGTAGGGATTGGGTGTCCGGTCGTCCTCGTCGATAAGGGGCAATGTTGCCTCTTCCTCGTCCGAGAGGGTTCGGCCGATCTCGACGCCCAGTTCCTTAGCCCGCTCCATCAGCGCGTCCATCACCCCGTCGACCTTCTCGAGCGCGGAATCGAGCTGGTCGTCACTCGCGGTCTCAACGCTGAGACCGTCTTTCGCCAGCACCGCGTTCATGTCCCGCTCGACCCAGTCCTGTGCCATGCCGTAGTTCCGCGTGCCACCCGCCGCGATCCGGGCCACCAGCTCTTCGCTGTCCATTCCAGCCTCCTCGGCGCGCTCGAGCACGTCACGCAGCCCTTCGTCGTTGCCGGACCGCAGCGCGGCGATAAGCACGTCGATGCCCGCACCCGGTGGATAGGGTTCCTCGAGCTGCTTGCCAAACCGCGCGCGCAATTCCGGGTCTGGCACCATCTGGGAGAGGTCCGCGATGATCGGCGCGGCCTTGGCCTCGAAGGCGGCGCGCTCGGTCGGGTCCAGTTCTTCGGCCTTGAGCCGCAGCGCTTCGATCGTGCGCTCGGAATAGTCGATCGCATCACCGACGGTCTTGATGTCCTTCATGTCTATCTCTCCTTCGGTGAAGTTCCAAGGCGTGCCCGAACCAAGCCCGTCCGCCATGCCGCGCACGGCACGCGCCATGTGGCGTTGGTCCATCCGGTCCAGCAGGTCGGCGAGGTTCTTGTAGTCCTTGGCGAAGCCCACCACCTGCGCCTGCGCAATGGCGGATTCCTGGGCCGTCATAACGATCTCGCGCGGCAGGCGGGCCTCTTCCTTGGCGCGGTAGATTTCCTCGATCCCGGCAGGCTTCTCGAAGATGCCGCGCTCGAGACGGGTGGTGGCGTCGAGCATCACGCCATAACGTTCAGCGATTTCGGCCTGCTTCTCGCGCATGAGCTGCGGCGACATCACGCCCTCGGCCCAGCAAGAGAACCAGGTGCCCTTCTCGACGCCGCGATTGTTCAGGATGATGTGGGCGTGCTTGTGCGCCCGGTCGTCATGAACCGCGAGGACATAGTCCCATTGGTCGCCGTATTCGCCGCTCTCGAAGAAATGCTCCGTCCAGTCCATGGCGATGTCGCGCACCTGGTCGACCGTCACGTCGGTCGGGAAGGAGAGCAGCATGTGCGAGGTGAACCCGAGCTTGGTCGAGCCGCGCCAGGTCCCGGCCCAGTCCTCGATAATGTCCTCTTTCTGCTCCTCAGAAAGCACTGCCGCATCGGTCAGCGCGTTGGTCATCGTCGAGTAGGTGTAGACAGCCTTGTCGTTGATGTAGGA
>NZ_PYIB01000084.1:0-4351 GCF_009129705.1 Roseobacter sp. TSBP12 | reverse complement strand
ATGTCATGCAACTCAGACAAAAGGAGAAGTGCGATGGCTGCGAATGAAACAGGGTGAACAGCCGAGGGAGATGCCACGAAGGTCTTGGCTCCTTCCTAATTCTCCGAAGATGAGACATAGTCCAGACGTCAAAGTCGCATCCCCAGGATCACTAACGTGCCGATAGTCTTCGCTGAAGCGCCCACGATGCGGAGGTGTGCTCGGCGCGATAAGAGCGTGGAACGAAAGGCCGGCTCGCCACGAGACACCGCAACCACCCAATAGCCCTAGATGACAGCCCGGCTGGTTGGCTAGGTCAGAAAATGCGACAGGACATTTGACCAAGGGCCGCCGCTACCAACGGACGGGACATCCTCTCTAGCTCCGGCAAGCGTCGCCGACTTGTCCTTCCAGTGCTCATGCTATACGTCATTGACACATACACTGCCGAAACCTATATGGGACAAGAGATGACACGATTGCAAACAGTGGTCGAACTGCCCGAATTTCAGAGGCGCGCCAAGGCAATCATGTCGGACCAGGAGCGAGAGGCCGCGATCGACTTCATCGCCGCCAATCCGGAAGCTGGAGTCTCTCTTGGCGGCGGACTTCGGAAGGTCCGCATCCCGAGAGAGGGGGGCGGAAAGAGCGGCGGCTTCAGGACGGTGTATGTCTTTGGCGGGACCCATATGCCGATCTTTCTGATTACGGTCTTTGCCAAGAATGAGAAAGCCAACCTGTCGAAGTCTGAGCAGGCCGCGGCGGTAGAGATGAGCAAGGCGCTTGTCGCGAAATATGGAGACGCAACATGAGTGCATTCGAATCCATCACCAAGGGGCTGGAAGAGGCTCTGGCCTTCGCAGATGGCGATTTGGCAGGCGCGAAGGTACATGAACTTTCCGTGGCGGAGGTCGATGTCGCCGAAGTCCGGCAACGAACTGGCCTGTCGCAGGCAGAGTTCGCCAAGAGCATTGGCGTCGCGAAAGGCACGCTGCTGAACTGGGAACATGGACGTCGGCAACCGACAGGCCCGGCGCAGGTACTGCTCGCATTGATCGCAAAGAAGCCTTCTGTCGTGCAGGATCTCTTGCGCGGCGCGTGAATCGGGGCCTAAGCCCCGATCCTCTTGATGCGGATCCCGAGCTTGCGGGCCTTGTCGACGATGTTCTCGGTGATACCGGAACCAGGTGTCGCGATCAGACCCTGCGGCATGGTCTCGAGCATCTTGTCGTTGCGCTTGAAGGGAGCGGCCTTGCCGTGGCTCTTCCAGTCGGGTTTGAAGACCACCTGGGTGACACCCCGGGTATCTGCCCAACGGGCCGCGATCATCTCGGCGCCTTTGGGTGTGCCACCGTGCAAGAGCACCATGTCGGGGTATTTAGCGTGCGTAGCGTCGAGGACGGACCAGATCAGATCATATGCGTGATAGTCACCGCCTGAGAAAGCGATCCGAGTGCCTTCAGGGCAATGCACCTCGGTCTCCTTGCGGCGCTTGGCCGAGAGATAGGCCCGGCTGTCCACCACGGCGGAGGTCAAGCCGCGATGCGAGACCTTGGATCCGGTGCGGGGCAGCCAGGGCGAGCCCGTGGCGGCAGAGAAGTGGTCCACGGCTAGATCGCGCATCTGCTCGAAAGCGTCGCGATGGTCCCAGAGCTTCAGCCCGATCATCTGGAGGCGCTCGAGTTCGACCGAGGCGACCTCGGAGCCGTCCTGGATGGCCATACTTTCCCGGACCTCGAATTCATTGTCGTCGAGAAGCTTCTGGATATGGGTGAGCCGACGATGGAAGATCGAAGTGAGGGACCAGAGCACCTCTTCGAGAGTGTCTTCCAACTGGCTGCCAGTGAGGAGACCGATGGTCGTGTCGAAGAGGGTCGCCATGGCGAGCTCGACCTCGTCGGGCTGGGGCAGGGGGCGATGATCGGTATCGCCGGGCCCGGGCGTTGCGCCATGAAGTGCCAGGTGGTCGAGGATGGCGGAGGTTACGCCGGTCTCCTCCTGGATGTCTGTCTGATGGGGCATTATCTGGTTCCTCTGTTTGATCTGACCCGATTTGGATGGGGCGATAACAGGACCGGCGGCGACCGGGCCGCATCCGTCAGGATCGGAGCGCAGCGGAGAATGCGCCGCGGGCCGGAAAATTGTTCCCGCGAGGAATGGCCCACCACGGTCATGTGGTGGGGCAGGGGAATTTTCTGGTTCGGGGCGCATTGCTGCCCGGGCGAGGGGCCCCTCTTTCAGCTTTCTTGGGCCCCGACCCGCCGGTCCATCGCTCCCCTTGTCCAAACGGGATCAGATCGAACTGGCGGAACCTTTGCCCTTTCGGACTTCGCTGAGGAAGTTGGCGGTCAGCCGCCCTCAATCTCCAGACCTTGTGCTTTCATGGCCTTGAGCAGGGACCGGCGCAGCGCATCCTTGCCGAAAGCCCGCAGATCGCCGTTGAAATCACCCATGTTTGGCACGAGATCACCACAGGTAATTCCAAGCGATTCCAGTCGGTTACGAAATCTTATTGATCCGTTACGTCCAACTTCGTCATTGTCTCGCGCGATCCAGATGCGCTTGATCCTCGGCGGCGGGATGAAGAGACCGAGATGAGTGGCGGTGAGGCAGGACGCGAGGTCGAACTCAGGCAGAGCCGTGCCGACCGAGAGGGTATTCTCGAGACCTTCGCCGACGATGAGATCGGTGCGAGAGGTCCCGGACCAGAAGCTGATGGCATGGCCAAGCAGCTGCCCAAGGATCCGCTTGGGGTTCTCGATTTCGGCTAATCCGCCGGTGGACGGGTCGAGATAGAACCTTGCGCATCCGGTGACCTGACCACGATTGTCGGTGATCTTCGCGAGCAGGGCAGGGGAACTCTGTGGCGTATCAGAGCCGTCCTCGCCCCTCCGCAGGAAAACCCGCGGGTGATAGCGGAGTGCCGGACCCAACCGTGTGATCCCACGACCTTGCAGATAGGTGGCAGCCAGAGTGCCGAGAACCGGCTTGCCAGCGGCGAAGAGTTTCCGCGCCCGCGCGATGCGTTTGCTGGGGGCTGCATCCGGGCGCTCAGCCCTTGGGGTTTCACGAGGTACGGCAGGGCAGGGGGCCTCGCCGAGGAAGGACCGGGCCTCCCTCAGCGTTTCCTTCAGCGTGACCGACCCGAGCCGTTCATGCAGCAGGTCGATCAGATCGCCATATTGCCCCGTCGCGTAATCGGTCCAGGACCCGGCTTTACGACCACCTTGCGCCTGGAGCCGGATGGCGAGGCTCTGACCCTTGGCGCCAGAGGTATCGCCGACCTGCCAATAATTGCCCTGCTTGCGCCCCTTGGGGAAATACTGGCGGCAGAAACTTTCGGCGCGGTCTGCCAGATCGGCCGAGAGGTCTGCGATACTGCGCCGCGCGCTCATGCGGCAGCATCCGCACCGCTGGCGCCAACCGGATGCTCGGCGAGCACGCGCGCCACCACATCGACGCCATCCACCGGGATGAACACCCGCGTTTTCCACTGGATCACTTCGGTGAAGCAACCCAAGCTTTCAGTCCCGGCAGGGCCGCGCCCGACGCGCCGATGAGCTCGAGCCTCGGCTGTCCCATGACCAATGAGCGGCGCAGCTGGTAGCCGCAGAGCAGGCTGAGGGTCGTCTTCGCGTCCATGACCGCGGCGAAGACCTCTTGAGGCGACATCTCGATCTGGCAGTCAAGGCCAAGGCGCGCGTAAACATTGAGAAGCTGTTCCTGGCTGACCAGACGGCCGATGGCGCGTTCTCCATCCTCGGTCTGCAGACGATAGATGCGCATGTTGTCGACGGGCAGCCGGTCCCAGATCGGCAGCAGAAGACCGCAGATCAGAGTGATTTTCGACGTGGTGAATTCCGGCACTGCCTCGACCTCGGCCTGCCAGAGCTGCTCGAACATCGCATCATCGATCTCATCCCAGTGCGATTTCGAGAACTCGCTGAGCGCGAGGATCTCGGTCGCCATGGGCCGCAGGAGCTTCACGCGAAGGATCGGCACGCCGTCCTCGTCCATGCAGGCCGGCGCCTTCACCATCAGCGCCGCGCGTTTAGATGTCGTGTTCCAGCACAGCGTCGCGCCTTCTGAATCGGCACATATGGCCTTGACCCGGGGCAGGGTGAGCGGATCGTTGCGATCCGTGCGCTCCACGGTCAGGGCGGTGGCCGCAGCGCCAGTCGCCTCATGCTCGAAGATGACCTTACGATCGGTGATCACGAACTTTTCCGCGCGCAGGGTCTCTAGCCCGACATCAAGCGTGCCCGCCTGGCGCGCATCCTCGATGATGGCGGAAAGAAACCCGCCGAAGGCCTCAAAGATCGCGTCCTGCATGTCGATGCGGAGCGCCAGACAGCGGTTCAGGAACTGCTGG
>NZ_PYIB01000083.1:0-1358 GCF_009129705.1 Roseobacter sp. TSBP12 | reverse complement strand
GCGGATGAGGTGGGTGGCTCCTGCTCCACCGGCATCGAATGTGCCAAAGTGCAGTTATCAATGACTGCTAGGAAAGGAGCCACCCAATGACAGTTAAGACAGTAGGCCTTGATCTGGCCAAGGATGTTTTTCAGGTTCACGGCATTTCGGAGAATGGTCGGGTCATCTTCAATAGGGCCATAAAGCGGGCGAAGCTGCTTGCCTTCTTTGAGACGCTGCCGCCCTGTTTGGTGGGCATGGAGGCGTGTGGATCGTCCCACCATTGGGGTCGCCAGCTGCGCAAATTGGGACACGAGGTGAAACTCATGCCCGCCGGATACGTCAAACCCTACGTGAAGCGCGGCAAGTCGGATGCTGTTGATGCCGAGGCAATCTGTGAAGCGGTTCGGCGCCCGACGATGCGCTTTGTCGAGATCAAGACGGAGGAGCAGCAGGCCATCCTCGCGATCCACCGCACACGCGATCTGGCGGTCCGGCAGCGCACCCAGTTGGCCAACATGATCCGCAGTCTCTTGCGCGAGTTCGGGCATATCTTGCCCATCGGGATCGAAGCGGTGGCCGCCTTCGCAAAGCGCCACCTGGACGGCGATCATCCTGACATGCCGGAGATCGCAAACGGACTTCTCGGCGTCCAATGCTACCAGTTCCTCGGGCTGAACGAACGCATTGCCGGCTACTCAAAGATGATTGAGCAACATGCCATGATGAGTGCGGATGCCCGCCGATTGATGCGCATGCCGGGGATCGGGCCGATCACGGCATCGGCGATTGTCGCAACGATCGGCGATGCAAAACAGTTTCGGACCGGACGCGATCTGGCGGCCTGGCTCGGACTGACCCCGCTCAACAAATCAAGCGGCGGCAAGGAACGTCTTGGAAAGATCACAAAGCAGGGTGATCGCTACATTCGAAAGTTACTGGTCGTGGGCATGACGTCTCGCGCTGTGATGGCGAAACGTTCACCACAGAAAGTCGATCTCTGGACAGCCAAGATCGTTGCCGACAAACCCTTCCGGCTGGCAACAGTCGCGATGGCAAACAAGGCAGCCCGGGCCGTCTGGGCGATGCTCACCAAGAAACAGGAATACCGGCAACCCGCGTTCTAAGCGCACCGGTTGCCTACGAGATGCAAGACGTTGAAGTGATGATGCGGAATTAAGTCAACCAAGAGCAAGGACACTCCGGGAATGGCAGCGGCCCTTTGAGGTCGATAAGCCGATTGGAACCTCGCTTGCGGAACTCATCAGGGCCAGTGGAGGCAATGCCAAAACATAAACAGGCCGGACAGACGACGGTACTGACGAAAATAACCGCAGAAATTGCCAGAAAACGCTTGCAATGCGGGAGCCACCCACAGA
>NZ_PYIB01000082.1:0-1888 GCF_009129705.1 Roseobacter sp. TSBP12 | reverse complement strand
TTTTTGATACAACGAATTGCTGATCAATTCCTCGACGACGGCGGGTTCGGCGAGGGTTGAGATGTCGCCGAGGCTGCCGGTGTCGTTTTCGGCGATTTTGCGCAGGATGCGGCGCATGATTTTGCCGGAGCGGGTTTTGGGCAGGCCGGGGGCCCATTGGATGAAGTCCGGCTTGGCGATGGGGCCGATTTCGGTGCGGACCCATTTTTCCAACTCTTTGCGCAGCGCGTCGGTCGGTTCGACATCGTTCATGAGCGTGACATAGGCGTAGATGCCCTGGCCCTTGAGCTCGTGCGGATAGCCGACGACGGCGGCTTCGGCGACCTGGGCGTGGGCGACCAGCGCGCTTTCGACCTCGGCGGTGCCCATGCGGTGACCCGACACGTTGATCACGTCATCGACGCGGCCGGTGATCCAGTAATAGCCGTCTGCGTCGCGCCGACAGCCGTCGCCGGAGAAGTAATAGCCTTTGTATTGTTGGAAATAGGTCTCCTGGAACCGCTCGTGATCGCCCCAAACGGTGCGCATTTGGCCGGGCCAGCTGTCCTTGATGCACAGCACGCCCTCGGTCGCGGTTTCGGTCAATTCTTCGCCCGTGGTCGGGTCCAAAATCACCGGTTGCACGCCAAAGAACGGCACGGTGGCAGAGCCCGGTTTGGTCGGGATCGCGCCCGGCAGCGGCGTCAAAAGATGGCCGCCGGTTTCGGTTTGCCACCAGGTGTCGACGATCGGGCATGTGCCGCCGCCGACCACGTCATTGTACCAATTCCACGCCTCCGGGTTGATCGGTTCGCCGACCGTGCCGAGGAGTTTGAGCGAGGACAGGTCATATTTTTCAACCCATTCGTTGCCTTGCCCCATGAGCGAGCGCAGGGCTGTGGGGGCGGTGTAGAATTGGTTGACCTTATGCTTTTCGCACACGGCCCAGAACCGGCCCGCGTCGGGATAGGAGGGCACGCCCTCGAACATCACCGTGGTCGCGCCATTGGCCAGCGGGCCGTAGACGATGTAGCTGTGGCCGGTGACCCAACCGACATCGGCGGTGCACCAAAAGACGTCGCCGTCGTGATAATCGAACACATATTTATGGGTCATCGCGGCATAGGCGAGGTAGCCGCCGGAGCTGTGGACGACGCCTTTGGGTTTGCCGGTGGAGCCGGAGGTGTAAAGGATGAACAGCGGGTCTTCGGCGTTCATCGGCCGCGGCGGGCAATCGGGGGAGGCGTGTTCCATCAGATATTTGACATCGACATCGCGGCCCTGAATCCAGGTGATCTGATCGCCGGTGTGTTTGACGACGAGGCAACGGACCTTATCCGAGCAGTGCAGCAGGGCGGCATCGGTGTTGGCCTTGAGCGGCGTGCGCTTGCCACCACGCGGCGCGGTGTCGGAGGTGATGACGAGCTTGGCGCCGCAATCATTGATGCGGTTGGCCAGGGCGTCGGGGGAAAATCCTGCGAAAACAATGGAATGGATCGCGCCGATGCGGGCACAGGCGAGCATGGCATAAGCGGCCTCGGGGATCATCGGCAGATAAATCACCACGCGATCACCGCGCATCACGCCCTGAGAGAGCAACACATTGGCAAAGCGGTTCACCTTGTCGGACAGCTCTTTGTAGGTGATGTGCTGGGCCTCGGCCTCGGGATCATCGGGCTCAAAAATAATCGCGGTTTGCAGGGATTTTTTCGGCAAATGGCGATCAATACAGTTGGCCGAGACGTTCAAAACGCCGTCCGAATACCATTTGATGTCAACGCGACCGAACTCAAAACAGGTCTTTTTCACCTGCGTGTAGGGCTCCATCCAATCCAGGATCTTCCCCTGCTCCGCCCAAAACGACACCGGATCGCTCACCGAGCGCGCGTACATGTCGGTGTATTTTTCT
>NZ_PYIB01000081.1:0-742 GCF_009129705.1 Roseobacter sp. TSBP12 | reverse complement strand
GCCGCTTCAAATCCTTCAGGGTCATGTCAACGTGCATTCCGAGGAAAAGACGGAACCGTGTACAGCGATGGCGTTCGCCAATCGTTGCGTGAGGCGGGGATTTTCAAATGCTGAGATGGCCTCGTTTGGATCATTTATGTGGTCAGCCAAATGGTCGCGGCGTGAAGTCCATCGACAATTCGCAGATATCGTACCCTATCTCAAACCGGCTGCGGTCGGTGAATCTCAAGAGGCATTGGAAGCACGCGTGGAGTCCGCTTCTGAAAGCGAACTAAATAATCGAGATCTGGACGACCTCATCTAACCAGCAAGATTGGACGGCTCGACAACTTCCAGCTCCGGCAGATCCCGCAGGCTCTGCAGATCGAAGGTCACCAGGAAGGTCTCCGTGGTTACGAAGGTATGCGGCGCGCCCGGCCGCGGCGAGCGCGGTCCGCTGGCGATCAGGTCCTTGTAGCGCAGCCGGGCCAACAGGTCGCGGCTGACCTCCTTGCCGAAGATGTCGGCCAGGCCCGCCCGGTCGATCGGCTGATGATAGGCGATGGCGCAAAGTACACCCATCTCCATCTCGGTGAAGGTCAACGACTGCTCGCCAAGATCGGCCGCCGCCTTGATCGCGTCCGCGAACTGCGTCCTCGTTCGGAACATCCAACCGCCGGCCACCTGCGCGAGTTCGTAGGGACGACCGGTCAGCTCGGCCTGGATGTCGTCGATCACCATCTCGACCGAGACTCCCTGCCCC
>NZ_PYIB01000080.1:0-21775 GCF_009129705.1 Roseobacter sp. TSBP12 | reverse complement strand
GCATGTCTCTGTCGCGCCATTCCCGCGTCGCGGAGGCCCTGCTCGCCGCTGGCACCATGGTCATCCACTTCCCGCGCTACGAGGACATCGACCTCGCGACTCTCTGCGCGACGCCGGGGGCGGATCGGTTTGGGCCGGATATCGACTGGGAAAGCTTGCCGACCGGGGAGCCACGCTATCGCCGGATCGGCACATGGTTTCGCGCGGAGATTCACAAAACCATGCCGCTCGACGGCGCCACCGTCGTGGCCGCAGAGCTGCGCGAGGGCATCTGCCCCACCTGCAACGACAGACATTCGCATCCCGCCACCTCCGACACCTTGGTCTATCTCGACCGGAGCTGGCGTGGTCTCGGCCCGAAGGCCCCACAGAGCCCCCCGAAGAGGGGCGTTTCTAACCGCACGAACCCCGTGCGCAACACCGACAAAACACGCCAAACAACAGGAAAATCACCATGAAACGTCACTTGACCCAATTCGCACTGGGCGCCGGCCTTGCCCTCGGCGGCCTGCCGGCCCACGCCATCGACGTCGCGCCGGGCGACTATGCCATGCTGCCGCCGGGCACCGATATCGGCCTGCTGTATCTGCAACATTCCTCGGCCACCGAGCTGAATTTCGGCGGTACCGATGTGCCGTCTTCCGAGGTCACCGCCAATGTCGCCGTGCTGCGCGGGCTGCATTACACGGACATCGGCGGCGAACCCGTCATGTTTCAGGCCGTGCTGCCCTTCGGCAGCTTCAGCACCGCCGAGATCGGTGGCGCGGACATGCCCACCTCTGACGGGATTGGCGATCTGACGCTGGGCGTCAGCTATTGGCCGGTGAAACCCGCCAATCCGGAGACGGGCACCACGGTCGGCGTCACGGCCTTTCTCACGGCACCGACCGGCGCCTATGAGATGGGCGATGTGAGTTTTGGCAGCGGGGCCTGGACGTTCACGCCGCAGGTGGCGTTGATTCAGGGGCTGGGCAACGGCCTCTATCTCGATGCGATTGCCGATGTGGCGTTCAGCTTTGATCATACCGAATCCGGTGTCGAGGTCTCCCGCAATCCGGCCTCTCAGGTTCAGGTCGCCTTTCGCAAGCAATTCGGGCCGACTGCCTCGATGTCCATCGGCTATTCCGGCCAGTTCGGCGGCGAGGTGGATTACGATGGGATCTACAGCGGGCTGAAAACGCGCCGCGATCAGGTGCGGCTCTATGCCAACACCTTCCTGTCCCAAACCGTTCAGGTGCAGGGCATGTTGGCGACAGATCTCTACGTCGAGGACGGGTTCAAAAACGACGTGGTCGCCGAACTCCGTCTGATGAAACTCTTCTGATCCGAATGGTCCGGCAGAGCCCGCGGGCTTTGCCGTCGACCGCCCGCGGAGGGCGCATTCCCTCTTGGCGCTGCCGCGGGCTTTTCCCTTCCCATCACAGGACGAATGCCATGCTTGGACCAAGCGCACATGTCGACACGTTTTGTCGCGACAACCTGCCGCCCGAAGAGGCGCAGCCCGTCTATCTTCTGGAGAAATTCCCCTACCCTGACCATCTGAACGCCGCCGTCGAACTGACCGACCGCATGGTGGAACGCGGCTTTGGCGACCGGATCGCCGTTTCGGGCACCGGCCGAAGCCGCACCTATCGAGAACTTTCCGACTGGACCAACCAGATCGCCCGCGCTCTGGTCGAGGAATACGGCATCGTTCCGGGCAACCGCATCCTGATCCGGTCCTCCAACACGCCCGCTCTCGTAGCCTGTTGGCTCGGCGCGACCAAGGCCGGGGCCGTGGTGATCAACACCATGCCGATGATGCGCAAAAAGGAACTGAAACAATATATCGAGAAGGTCGAGGTCAAACTCGTGCTCTGCGACATGCGGATGCTCGACGAGATCGAACCCTGTCTGGGCGAATGTCCGACGCTCGAACATGTAGTGTCTTTCGATGGCACGGCGGGTCAGGACGGGGCCCTCGATCTGGCGGCACTCAAGAAACCCACCGATCTTTACTGGGTCGAGACTGGGCGTGACGATGTCGCGCTGTTGGGGTTCACCTCCGGCTCCACCGGCGTGCCCAAAGCCACGATGCACTTTCACCGCGATCTTTTGATCATCGCCGATGCTTATGCCAAGGAGGTGCTCGATGTGCGGCCCGACGATGTGTTTGTCGGCTCACCGCCTCTGGCCTTTACCTTTGGTCTCGGAGGCCTGGCGATCTTTCCGCTGCGCTATGGCGCTTCGGCCGTTCTTTTGGAAAAGGCCGGACCGAATGAGCTGATCGAGATCATCGAAACGCACCGCGCCACGATCTGTTTCACCGCCCCCACGGCCTATCGCGCGATGTTGATGGCGATGGAGGAAGGCGCGGATTTGTCGAGCCTGCGCTGCGCGGTCTCTGCCGGGGAAACCCTGCCCGCACCGGTGTTCGAGGCCTGGCGGGAGAAGACCGGCAAACCGATGCTCGACGGGATCGGCGGCACGGAATTGCTACATATCTATATGTCCAACCGCTTCGAAGACGCCCGTGCAGGCTGCACCGGACGCCCGCTCAGCGGCTATATCGCGAAGATTGTCGATGACGACATGAACGACGTGCCGCGCGGCACGCCCGGCCATCTGGCGGTGCGCGGCCCGGTGGGCTGTCGTTACCTCGCCGATGATCGTCAGACAAAATTCGTGCGTGATGGCTGGAATCTGCCCGGTGACATATTCGTCGAGGACGAAGACGGCTATTTCCATTTCGCGTCACGGTCCGACGATATGATCGTCTCGGCGGGGTATAATATCGCAGGTCCGGAGGTCGAGGCAGCTCTGTTGGCGCATCCGGATATTCTGGAATGCGGTGTGATCGGGGTGCCCGATGAGGCGCGCGGTCAGATCGTTCAGGCGCATGTGGTTCTCAAGGAGGGCGTCCCCGCCACAGACAGCAAGATCAAGGAATTGCAGGATTTCGTGAAGGCAACGGTTGCGCCCTACAAATACCCGCGTTCCGTGATTTTTGTGGAGCAACTGCCCAAAACGGAAAGCGGAAAAATCCAAAGGTTTCGCCTGAAAGAGCGCCCCTGAGGGGGAAGTCTGATCAATTCGAGCCTGTCTCAGCTTGTACAGTGAGACTGCCGCTTATTCGTCACAAAGACCGCGCCACTCTGCGAGAGCAGCGGCGCGGTACAGTTTGAAACTGTCCCATGGGTGCTGACGTCACACACGATGCGCGAATTAAAGGACAAAGTCGCGATTGTGCCTGGCGGTGCCACAAAAATTGGCGCTGCGGTGGCGAAATGCTTTTTGTGAGCATGGGGTGAAGGTGATTATCACCGATATTGACGCCAAGGGCGGCACGGCGCGCGCGGAGCTTGCGAAAAACAAGGGCGCCATCGTCATTTTCGGTTCGATCTCGGCGCAGGTCCTGCCGGGGCTAGCGCTCTGTTTTGCCGGAGCAACCGGGGTGACGGGGATCGGGAAATTCGATGCCTCGAACTGGACCACCTGTCCCGTCGGTCAGTCCCGGTTCAAGGCGGCCTTGGCAAGCCTGTCGTGCCGCGTCACATCGCCCTGGGCGACAGAGTTCAACACAGAACGCCCGCATTCAGCCTTGGACTACCAGACCCCGACTGACCACGCACGAACCCTGATCACCGCAATCGCCCACCCCGCTGCGCGAGATGAAAGCTCCGCGCGTCGGGCGATTGCTCAAACCGCGCCAGATGGCGTAAACATCAATCGGTCTCAAATCGTGACTGGGTGACAGTTCAGTGGCAGGTCAATCCGGCTATCTCGAAAAGCGATTGAGATTGCGCAGCGCTCATCTCGCTAAAGCATGATTTGAGCTCTCCCGGCGAAAGTCGGGAAGCCGACCTTTCCCCGGATGCCGCGGCATCGAAGCGAGGGATGATGCTCCCGCAGCGAAGGTCAGCTTCGCGAATTGGGTGTCTGGGTCAAGCTCATTTTCCTTCTTTTGTATGTCTGAGATCACTTCTCCGGGCCACGCTCATCTTCGCAGTCTGGTTTGGCGTTCGAAGGGCCCGCTGCATGCATGTGTCAGATTGGCAGTGGAGAGCCCCGCTTTCCGGCGCGCTTCGAGTTGCGCAGCAGACATTTTCGGCTTCGTCCACAGACCTCGTCCGGATTGGACGATCCCGTCAGTATCCGCAGGATTTTGAAGAAACACGGTTTCCCGCCGGATCTGCAGGCGGAATCCGTGAAAAAGGTTCTGCAGCAGGCGGAAGTTTTAGCGAAGGAATTTGCGTGAGTGAGAGGCAATTATGACGCAAGAGGATAATGCATTGCGCTAAGTCGGTTGATGATGGGTGGTCACAATCTCGATAATCCGATCCATGATGAAATCCGTTTGCTGGTAGATCAGCAGATCCGCACTCTCAGGCACGGGCAGAACCGACACATGGGAATTGCGTGCTTCCAGTTGCCTGTATTCGTCGATATCGAATAGCCCATCTTCGGTTGGCACCATGCTCAGCATCGGAATGGCCAACCGATCGATCGCGCCATCAACCGGGGCGTGAAACATTTGCATGTCCCGAACAAAAGTGCGGGTGCCCTGAACGACCAGATGCGAACACGCGTCACGCACAAGTGTCGCCGTGCTGGGATCACGGCAGATCTGCAGGTCAAGAGGCGTGGATGCGTGGGCGCGGTCGAGATACCAATCCACGCCGTAACGCGCGATCATGCGCTGGCCAATCCTGGCAATAAGGTCCAATAACCGCGGCGCGGTTTTGGCAAGGCGCAGCAGCGTTGCCTGCGGTACCGGAAGTTTGCGGAACGCAGCCCGGTTGAGGCATCCGTTGAACCCGACGGATATCAATGCGTTGAATGTAGCCGGGTCTTTGTCCTGCTGCGCCAACAGCGGGATGATCCCGTCGGACAGGCCGATGCCGACGCAGCCTTTCAGACCCATGCCGACCAGAAACTCCTCCAGCATGACCTGATTGTCTTCAAGGACTGGGAGGTCTTCGTGCAGTGATGAATTGCCGTAACCGGGCCGCGATGGGATGAACAGTGTGATCCCCGCGTGTTTCAGCAACTTCTCTGCGCTTTCAGGAAGGAGGTACCCCATGGCCATTCCCCGAAGGAAAATGGCGGGGCGCCCATCAAGGGCCCCCATCCATGTCCAAGCAATCTTGCGCCCTGAATCGGTCACGAGGATCTTTTCGCGCCCAAGCGGGTCTTGCCATTCAGTCAAGAGCCCCCGATTCCGAAGCATCTGGCGGCTGGCCACCATCGAAAACAGCCGGACTAGTTCAGCTTGGGATGTCGCGCCGGTCTTGCTCAGGATGGTTTTCATCTGGGTGCGCACCGTATGCACAGAAACCCCACGCAGCGCAGCGACCGCTGCAAGGTCGCAGTTCTCGAAGAACTGGCGGGCGACCGCGATTTCGGCGTCGGTCAGGTCGAAAGCTTGAGACAGTGTCGCTGACACCTCGGGTGACCAGTCCAGCTCCAGAGAGCGGATCACGATGTAGTGGCTCTCTTGATTGGATGCCTTCAATAGAAAGGCCTCGGCCCGAAAGGCCGGCTCACCAGTGAAACGGTCAAGGATTTGAACAATTGCCTGTCCAAGGTTGCCTTGTCCCTTGGCCGCCCGCAGTACGGTGTCGAAATCCACGCGCGACTCGGGTGATAGGCAATCCAGTGACAAAAATGTGCCTTGTGACGCACCAAACGACTGCTCCCCTTCGGCATTCACGGAGGCCACGCGCAAATCGGGGCTGATCACGACTGCCGGTCCGGCGATTTCGGCTACAACCCGTTCGAGCGGGTCTTCGAAAACCTGCGCGTCCAACCGGTCCAGCGAGTCCGCGGCAAGGTCCATCTGCTTAAAAAACGCGTTGGAAAAATGTCGTTCCAGTACGGTAGCATCCGGCTCCAGTGCATTCAGTTTCTGGTTCCAGCGTTCGATGAGGCTGTCAAAGGCGGCCTGATCGACAAATGCCCTGAACGTGTCGGACACGATGTCCAGGTCAAGCTCGGTCGTGTGCACCTGGTCATCAGATGGCATATCCGGTTTACTGTTTTGTAGGTCTGCCACCTGTGGTTCTCCGACCTTCTTGACATGTGTTGACGTCCCGCTCCGTCGCTGGCCGGGGTGGTTTACTGTTACAATGCGATAAGTTTGCGTCAATCCCGAGACATACACCAAGTGGTGTATGACCTCTCGCCTGTCACTCAGTATTCAATGTGGAAAGACATCGTGCCCAAGGCCCTGCTGCGCTTCTGGACCACGCCAAGATGAAATGACATGAGGACAACAGTGCTATGAGAATGTTTTGGGTCGGGGCCGTCGGCCTTGTATTGGGGGGACAGGTCGCGCAGGCGGAACAAGCCAATACGATTATCGTGATGGACGGATCAGGGTCCATGTGGGGCCAGATCGACGGGCGCCCGAAGCTGGAGATTGCCCGCCAGACACTCGCCGAAGTGCTGGTCGACTTCCCCCCGGAGCGGGGTCTTGGCCTGCTCGCCTACGGGCATCGCCGCAAGGGGGATTGTTCGGATATCGAGTTGCTGGTGGCCCCGACGCCTGGGACAGCGTCGGAGTTGCTGTCACGTGCCAATACCATGCGCTTCCTGGGCAAGACACCGCTGACTGAAGCAGTGCGCCGTGCTGCCTTGGACCTGCGTTCGACAGAAGACGCCGCGACTGTCATCCTGATCACCGACGGGTTGGAAACCTGTGCGGGTGATCCCTGCGCTTTGGGCCGTGAGCTGGAACAAAGTGGGGTGGATTTCACCGCCCATGTGGTCGGATTTGGCTTGCAAGGTGCCGAGACCGCGGCTCTGGAATGCCTCGCTTTGGAAACGGGGGGGCGGTATTTCGATGCAGGCGACGCGCGCGGCCTGCGCGACGCGCTGAACCAGACCCTTACCCCCAGGGAAGTGCAACAAGCCGAGGCCGCCCTACCGCCGGCCCAGCCTGCAACGCTGGACGCGCCAGAGATTGCTGGCCGCGCTATGCAGATCGAAGTGCGTTGGAGCGGCCCTGCGCGTGAAGGCGATTACATCGACATTGTTCCCTTTGACGGGGCAGGCACCCATGCCTTTGACGCGACACCTGTTGTGGCTGACAGCGACACTGTGATGCTGACCATGCCTGCCAACCTTGGTGACTACGTCTTGCGCTATGTTCAGCCGCTGAGCGAAGAGGAACAGGCGATGATCGCGGATGGCACGCGCGAGCGTACGCTCGCCCTGCGCAACATCTCGGTTGTCGATATCGACAATTTCCTCAGGGCTCCCGATGTGGCTGGGCAAGGTGCGATGGTTTCAGTGGACTGGGCAGGCCCCAAGGGTTTCCTCGGGCTATATCACGCAAGTCAGACGAACCTTGATGCTTGGCTGGCCGGCATGTCGCTTGTGGAAAGCTCGCCGGTCGAGATGCAGATGCCGCTGGATGAGGGCGACTATACGTTGCGCTACATCGTCGAGGGTTCGGGTTACAGTTCAGCCGAGTTGGCCGTCGAAAATATCACAGTTACCGCTGCACAGATCAGCTTCCTTGCCCCTGACAGGGTGCGCCCCGGTGTCGATTTTACGCTGATCTGGTCCGGTCCGGGCGGTCCACGCGACTGGATCGACCTTGTCGATCCGGGCACCGATGGGCTTTATAGCGGCGATGGTTACTCCGAATACAGCTACACGTATCTGCGCAATAGCACCGAAGATCGCGCCATCACTCTGACCGCACCCGATGTGCCCGGCACTTACGAGCTGCGTTACATTGCGGAATTTCCCCCAAGCGGACGCGATGACACATCCGAGCGCGCGCTGCTTTTCCGTCAGGGCCTGACGGTTGCTGCCGATGCGCTCGACTGGTCGCCGGATATCAGCGAAACCGTCGCGGCAACGGCCATGCCAGTGGCCGACGAAGTCGCCCTGCCCGCCTCGCCAGAGGGGGATGCTGCCACGTCCGGTTTCGATGACGTCGCGATTGGCGATGATCTGGGCTATCTCTGCGAAGAACAGCTTGGTTGCTTGATTGAGGACCGCAAGACAGGCGTCAGCTTCTTCCTGCGTCCCGGCTGGGGTACGGATTTCCCGTATCGCGATGGCCCCGAAGCGCCGGTAAGGATCAATTTCTTCGACACCGCCAGCGAAGCGCGGCTTTCCTTGAATGCACCACCGGAGGTGACGGAAGGGACGCTCTGCCTGCCTTCGACAATGGGGCCGGTCTGCAACCTGACACCGGATGAGCCTGCGGCCCTGCTGGGTGCCACCTTGCTTTTGCAAACCATTCAACCGTTGAATTGAGCATAAGGGATTTTATCATGTCGCTCACCTCTATGCGCCGCATGGCAGCTTTCACAGTAACGACGCTTGCGCTTGCCCCGGTCGCTGCCCTGGCAGACGGTCCGATACCCGTGCTTCTTTGCGCCCCGGGAGAGGGCTGCACTCAGGGATTTGGCAAAATCAGTGAAACCGATACGGGCGTGCTCTATGGTCAAACGGTCACGCCTGGGCAGGTCGCTGTCGTCTATATCGAAGGCAACCCCGGTGGATCCCTTGTCGCCATGGCACCCGATGCCGTGCATCAGGCCTATGGCGGCACAGGATCAATGGAGCCTCTGCATTTGCTCCCGGGGGACTCGCCGGACGAACTGGTCTTGAGCTTTGATCAGGAGGGTGTGGCACCCATCGAGGTCTTTGCGCCGCAGGACAAGGCACAGGAAAGGGTCATCAACCTGTTTCCCGACGCGGTGGATGGCGAAATCGTGCCACGTGATGGCCTGTGGCGGGTCACCTCGCGCGACCAGAGTTTCACAAACTGTCCGGCTGAGATGGAAGCCATGCTGCGTGGCTCGGGCATGATCAATGCGCAGTCGGAAACCCATCGCCTTGCATGGGGCGGTCGGTTTGACCCGTCTGTGTTGAATTTCATGAACGGGGATGGCCAGCAGATCACTTGGGAACGGAAAGGGCCGAACAGCTTCGAAGGTGAGTTGTTCGAGGTGACCTCGGGCCCGGGTAAGGTTGCTGCCGATGTCGGCATGGGGATCACATCTCCGACACAGATCAACTCCCACGTCGATCTATTCATCGGGGCGCTGATGGGAGGTGAGGAGCTTGCCCCGCTCGGCCTTTCAAACTGCAAGGTCTACATGACCTTCGATGTTCAACACGTTTCGGATTGAGGTGTCAGACCAATGAAACAGATCGCTCTGGCCAGTGTTCTGGCCACTGCTGCACTTTCCGCCATCGAAGCCAAGGCGCAGGATACGCTTTCAAGCTGGGATCGTTATACCAGCTTTCTGCTTTCTTCCTGCATCCTCGATGATCTGGGGCTGCGCAGCAAGATGATGGCGGGGATGCAGGCCGAGTATGGGGCCGGCATGACCGAACGGGAAGACCGGGACGGCATGGATTTTCATGACCACCCGAACGGCACCACACTTGAACTATCTGCCAGCGACGAAGAGGTCTATTGTCGCGTGACCATCCCCGCAGACGTGCTTAACGCCGACGGGATCGAGAACTTGCACGCCGATCTTGATGAGCAACTCGGCTACAAAGCGCCGGATGGCGCGATAGAGACGCTGAAGAATGCAGCACGCACCACATGGTCGTATGATGGCACGAAGAACAATCGGATGACGGTCGTGTTCTCCATACAAGAGGACAACTCTCTGTTGATTGAATCCAATTCGCGCATCGCCGATTAACTGTAGGCGTCAAGAAATCTTACCAGAAACAGCATAATGTGGTTAATATCACATATGGCACTGCCTCTGGGTCAGGCTATACGCCGACCGCCACAGGGGGGGTCTTCGGGATTCCTTGTGTGTTTCGGGGGGCATTCCACCTACCGAAATCCCCATCGAAGCAGGGGTATTTTATTCCGACAGTTCCGAACCTGTATCGCAAGGAACGCTGCCCCGCCGCACGCGACGGTTCCTACCTCTGATCTTTCGAGAGCGCCGTTTCAACGGTCACGTGGCCTGGTGTCAAGGTTTTGGCGGTTAGCCCCCAAGTTGACTATGTCTGGGGTCTCTAATCGGTGCAAAGTGTTGCCTCCATGCCGGTGAACGCTCCGTGACAACCATCCTTCTGGCCGGCCGCCTTCAAGAAGACAGCAGCATAGTCCTGGAGTTCGTGATCTTCCAGTTCGCGGATAACCTGTGCGCGCGGCGTCAGAAAGCCCGAGAGATCTCAATGAGGAGCTTTCCCAGCTTTTCAAAGAGAGCGTTTCGTGCCGATCCTGGCCGCCATGCGAGCACCACCTGTCGCGGACAGGCGTCAGGCAATGGGGTCAATTGCACATCGGCTGCTCCCGCTACACCGGCACGAACCGCAAGGTTTGGCAGAAGTGTGATCCCGAGCCCTTCCGCCACCATGGCGATCAAGGTCGTGAGGCTGGTGGCCGCAAAGCTGTCCTCCGCCGTGTGGATGCGACCGGGATAGGCCTCAAGTGCGTGGCGTTGCAGGCAATGCCCTTTCTCCAACAACATCAATTGACCGCTTTCGATCAGCACCTCCGCCCCCTGCGGTGCAGGCCAAGCGGCAGGCGACGCCAGTTGATACCCGTCCTCGAACAGGGGCATGACTTCCAACGATCCGGTCTCGAACGGCAATGCGATCAACACGAGATCGAGCCGTCCCGCCTGCAACCCTTCGATCAGGCTCTCGGTCATTTCCTCACGCAAATAGAGTCGCAACCCGGGAAACGCCTCACGAATCTCCGGCAGGGCGCGGGGCAAGAGATACGGGCCGATGGTCGGAATAGACCCCAGTTTCAAATCACCTTCGAACGGATTGCGATAGGCGCGGGCAAGAGTTTCAATCTCTTCCGCATCACGCAGCAATTGCCGACCGCGCACAACCACGTCTTCTCCTACGGGTGTCATGATAACGCTGCGCCGTGTTCGCTCAATCAACTGGACGCCGAGTCGCTCCTCCAATTCCTTTATCCCTGCGCTCAGGGTCGGCTGGGTAACAAAGCACATCTCCGCCGCACGCGAGAAATTCAATGTCTCGGCCACGGCTGTGAGGAACCGCATATGGCGCAGTGTGATCATTTATAGATTCCTTCTATTATTGTTATAATTTTTTTCAGTTTCACCTATAATTGTCCAGACGCTATCCCTGTCTACATCAACACCATCACCAGAAGGATAGCAGCAATGACACAAGACATCTCCGCCCCCCAGCGCCCCGCTGGACCCCGCCTGAACGAAGCCGCACCGGCATTCGACGCGCCTACTACCTATGGCCGCAAGACGCTCGAAGAGTACCGCGGCAAATGGCTGATCTTGTTTTCCCACCCCGCTGACTTTACGCCGGTCTGCACCACGGAATTCATCGCTTTCGCTAATCGTCACGACGACTTTGCCGCTCGCAACACCGAGCTTCTCGGACTGTCGATCGACAGCCACTACAGCCACATCGCATGGGTCTTGAACATCAAGGAAAAATTTGGCGTTGATGTGCGTTTCCCGATCATCGCGGATCTGAATATGGCCGTTGCCCAAGCCTACGGGATGATCCAGCCCGGCGCGTCCGACACCGCCGCCGTGCGGGCAACCTTTATCATCGATCCCCAAGGCGTTCTGCGCGCGATGGTCTACTATCCGATGAACGCGGGCCGCTCCGTCGATGAGATCCATCGTCTGCTGGTCGCACTGCAGACCGCTGACGAAAACAAATGCGCCATGCCGGAAAACTGGAAACCCGGAGACGAGGTGATCGTCCCGACACCGGCCACGCCCGAAGCAGCTCAGGCCCGTGCAGCCGAAGGCTACAACACAGTCGATTGGTATTTTTCGACCCGCGCGCTCTAAAGCGGGAATGCGCCACAGCACTTGCGGCGGGCTACACTGGCCCGACGTCTCCCAGACACAAAGCAACAGGAAATCTCGACATGACCACTTCTACCCAAACCAATATCGACGCACTCAACACAGTTTTGGGTCAGACCTTCCGCCTCTATGTGCAGACGCATGGCTATCGCTGGAATGTCGAAGGGCCGAATTTCCGCCTGTTGCACTCGCTTTTCGAGGCACAATACCAAAACCTCTGGGCTGCACTGGATGACATCGCCGAACGCATCCGCATCCAAGGGGCCTATGCGCCAGGAACCGTGGTCGACCTGATGAAGCTCGCCCCAGCCGAAGCCGCGCCTACGCACTCAGCCGAAGCCATGATTACGACCTTGATCGCAGAACACGACACCATCGCAGGCACGCTTCGCGACGCCATCAAGGCCGCAGGTGTTGCTGGTGACGAGGTCTCTGTCGGACTGCTCACCGACCGTCTGGAATGGCACGAAAAAGAACTCTGGATGATGAAGGCCAGCACACGCTAACTCCTGAAGGGCAGTGTTGTCCTCCCTTCTATCTCAACTGATTATGGAGACCTGACATGACAAATCCCGTTGTAAAACCCTTTTGGGACCAAGCCACCGGAAGTTGGCAATATGTGTTTCATGACCCTGGCACGATGAAAGGCGCCATCGTCGATCCTGTCCTCGATTTCGACCCGATGGCAGGCGCAACAGCAACAACGAATGCCCAACGGCTGCTGGATTATGTGCGCGACGCCGGGATTGAGCTCGTCTGGATTCTCGACACACATCCCCATGCCGACCACTTTTCTGCGGCGCAATGGCTCAAAGCGCAGACAGGTGCGCCAACCGCGATCGGTAAAAAAGTGGTGGGCGTCCAGAAGCTCTGGCAGGAAATCTACAACCTGCCTGATGATTTCCCGAACGACGGGAGCCAATGGGACCACCTTTTTGCCGATGGCGACACCTTCATGGTCGGCACTGTGCCCGTCAGGGTGATGTTCTCGCCTGGTCACACGCTCGCCTCCATCACCTATGTTGCGGGCGATGCGGCCTTTGTCCATGACACGCTGATGATGCCAGACAGTGGGTCGTCACGCGCCGATTTCCCCGGCGGAAGCTCTGATGCCCTCTATGACAGCATCTCCGCCATTCTCGCCTTGCCAGAGGGCACCCGCATCTTTGTCGGTCATGACTATGCCCCGGGACGCAACGTAGAATGCGAAGCTACCGTGGCCGAACACCGCGCGGCAAACATTCATTGGAAAAGCGCCCCCGCGCGAGAAGACTACCGCGCCGTGCGGGATACCCGCGATGCCACTTTGCCGCTGCCGAAGCTGATGCTCGCCGCACTTCAGGTCAACATCCGTGGCGGCCGGTTGCCCGAGGCCGAAGGCAATGGGCGCGCCTATCTGAAAATGCCGCTCAACTATTTCGAGAGCCGCTAACAGGTAGAATTACAGGAATTTGAAAAACGCACAAACCTGCCTGACACACTGAACACTGTGTCAGATACGAACCCGAATTGACCTGATCGTCAAAATCAAGATCATCGACATAATGATATTGACGACCAGGCACACCAACCGAGGGAAGGCGACGGAGGGAGCATGAGCGATCGCCCGACCTTTGATGGCATCCGACGAGAGGAAGAGAGCTTTATTGGCCCACCTGAGCCACAACAGGGACCGAAGATGCAACGGTCTCTGACTGAGGCCGACGAAGCCTATGCGGATACGTTGGTCACCTTGTTGACAATCCGTTCCGCGCTTGAAGCTGGACGGCCAGTCGATGCAAAGCAACTCCCTGTGAGGCTTGTCGAAATCATTGAGGCGTATTGCGTGCGCCCGAACATGCCCATAGTGGATGGTCGGCCGCACTATCAAGTTGATGATGTCGTCCAGGCGCTGGACATTCTCAGAGGTGACCTGCCGTTGGTCAAAGGTCCAAGCGCTGCCTTGCAGCTTCCCCGAAGCGGCCGTTCACAGCCTAGCGCAGCAAAATCCGGGTATGAATGTCGCTGATGCGGGACGAAGCGGACAATTCAAAAGCGGCTTTGAATGTCCGCTGTTGATTTTTGCTCTTGTCAACGTTAACCGGGTTGCCTGTCTCAACCCCGAGCCCCATGGAAGTCCGATGTAATCGCAGCGCATATAATCAAACCAACACCTTGGCAAACCCTGCCGGGTGTTTTTGTGCGACCAATCGATACATTGTGAGACTGTTATGAATATCCAGAAGTACCCGCGTACGCGGCACATTGAAGGCTCGCGCCTTCAGTTGGGCGATGTGGCGGATGACAAACCAATCAAAGAGCTTTCAGGCCAGCCTCTGATTGTTGAAGAAAAGCTCGACGGAGCCAATTCCGCCGTATCTTTTGACGTGGATGGCAACCTGCTGCTGCAAAGCCGTGGGCACTATCTGACCGGCGGTGGCCGCGAACGTCACTTCTCTTTGCTCAAGACCTGGGCTGCGGCCCATGCACATGCCCTGCACCCGGTGCTGGGCCATCGTTTCGTTATGTATGGCGAATGGATGTATGCCAAACACACTGTGTTCTATGACCGGCTGCCGCATTACTTCATGGAGTTCGATGTGCTGGACCGAGACACCGGCCTGTTCCTGAGCACGGCGGCTCGTCGGGCTTTGCTGACCGGACTGCCGATCATGCCAGTGCCGGTCATCCATACAGGCGAAATCAGGTCCGTCGATCAACTGATCAGCCTCACCCGGCCTTCGCCTTACAAATCCACGGACTGGCGTGATGCACTGTTGATTGCAGCAGAGCGGTCCGGCAGCCGTCCTGACATGGTTGACCAGCAGACAGAGGACAGCGACCTAGCCGAAGGGCTGTATCTAAAGCAAGAAAGTGCGGACCATGTGGAGGACCGCTTCAAGTTCGTCCGCGCTGACTTTTTGCAGGCGATTGAAGCCGCTGACGGGCATTGGCACGACCGTCCAATCCTGCCGAACGGCTTGGCCGATGGTGTCGATATCTTTGCACCCACTCTGGGTGCGGAGGGGGCCTACGATGCGTAAGCCTATCAAACATGCCGTCACACATGACCACCTGCTGGCCTTGGTTCCAACCGGCCCAGCTTGGCAGGTGGATTGGGGTGAGATTTGGCCACTGTGGTCGGAACTTGCCACTCTCGACGCCTGCCCGCAGGACCTAATCCATCATGCTGAGGGCGATGTCGGGACGCACACGCGAATGGTGGTCGAGGCTCTGGTGGCGGACCCAGACTGGCAAGGTCTTCCCGAAGTGGACCGGACTAACTTATTCTGGGCCGCCGTCTTGCATGATATCGGCAAGCCCGCCGTCACAAAGCATGAGGATGACGGACGCATTTCCTCCCGTGGTCACTCCCGTGTTGGTGCATCCATTGCAAGGGAACTGCTGTGGTATGCGGGGTCTCCGTTTGCGTGGCGTGAAGCGCTGTGCGGGATCATCGCCCACCACCAACTGCCGTTCTGGCTGATCGAACGGCCTGATCCGCAACGTATGGCTATTGAGACATCGTGGCGGTGCAGGCCGGATCACCTTTGCCTTCATGCCAAGGCCGACGCCATGGGTCGCAAATGTGAGGACCAGCAATCCATCTTGGAGAATGTGAGCCTCGCCGCATTGACCTTCCAAGAGGCCAACTGTTGGGATCACCAATTTGCCTTCGCCAATGATGAAAGCCGGGTTGCCTTTTTTGAGTTGGAAGACCGAGACCCGCACTATGAGGCTCACGAGGCGTTCCCTTGTACGGTTATCGTCATGTCAGGTTTGCCTGGTGTGGGGAAGGATACCTGGATCGGGAAAAACTGCCCAGAACATCCTGTCGTCAGCCTTGATACGATCCGAGACGAACTAGGCGTCTCTGCAAGTGACAATCAAGGCCAGGTCATTCAGGCTGCGCACGAACGGGCGCGAGAGCACCTGCGGGCCGGGCGTGATTTTGTTTGGAACGCTACCAATGTGACCCGACAGAACCGATCACGGGTTCTACGGCTACTGCGTGACTACGGTGCATGCGTTGAGATTGTCTATCTCGAAGAGAACCCAGATCAATTGCGCCATCAGAACAGGGAACGACCAGATGCCGTGCCCGAAGCTGTGATCACGCATTTGTCCAAAAAGTTAGAGCCGCCGCAATTGTGGGAAGCGCATAGGGTCAATCTGGTATAGTGAAACCGCGCGAATGCGGACATCAAAGCCTGGTGCAGCATTTGGGAGGTTTGGGCTTATTTTGTTGAAAAACTATTCCTTGATCGGTGGGTAAGTCGCTGATTCAATTCTTTTCATCGGGAGGGATTGAACGATGATGGGACCGAGGCAGGAAGCGCAGGAAGCGCAGGCAGCGCTGTTTTATGAGTTCTCGCTGGAGGATCATGTTCCCCAGGATCACCTGCTACGGTCGATTGATCGGTTCGTCGATCTGAGCAGCATCCGCGCCCATCTTGCCGGTTTCTACAGTCACACGGGCCGCCCGTCAGTTGATCCTGAACTACTGATCCGCATGTTGCTGGTCGGATACTGTTTCGGCATCCGGTCAGAGCGGCGGCTCTGCGAAGAGGTGCATCTCAACCTCGCCTATCGCTGGTTCTGCCGCCTCGATCTGAGCGACCGGGTCCCGGATCATTCAACGTTTTCCAAGAACCGGCATGGTCGTTTCCGTGAGAGCGAACTCCTGCGACACCTGTTCGAGACAACTGTCGCCCGCTGCATCGAAGAAGATCTGGTCAGCGGCCAGCGCATGGCAGTCGATGCCAGTCTGATCGAAGCCGATGCGAACAAGCAAAACTCAACACCGAAGGAAGAATGGGATGCGTCGTCCATCGATGCCGTAGATGCACCCCGCGCAGTCCGAGAGTATCTCGACACGCTCGACGAGGCAGCCTTCGGCGCGGCGAGCGATGTCCAACCCAAGTTCACCTCGCATTCCGATCCCGCCAGTCAGTGGACAGCAGCCCGCAAGGGTGAGCCAATGGAACGCCAATGGTCCGAGAGACATTGGCGAACGCATTCTTTAGCTATTCCGACAATTATCTCATCGACACGGATCACGGTGTCATCTTGGATGTGGAACCCACGCGCTCCATCCGGCAAGCCGAGGTTGGATCGACAAAAACCATGCTGACGCGGGTGAAAGAAAAGTTCGGCTTGGTCCCTGACTGGATGATCGCCGACACAGCCTATGGTTCAGGCCCAATGCTCGGCTGGCTCGTGGAGCGCAAGATCGATCCTTACATCCCGGTGATCGACAAGGCCGGACGCCCCGATGGCACCTGGACACGCACAGATTTCGACTGGGATGCAGAGAATAATCAATACATCTGCCCCGAGGGTCACGCGCTCAAGCAGTTCCGCCGGAATTACTCTGATCCGAACCGGGGACCGACGGGCAAGGGCACAGCCCGCTATCGCGCCTTGAAAGAAGTCTGCCAGGTCTGCCCGTCCAAGCTGAAGTGCTGCCCCAACACTGATGCGCGCAAGATCACCCGCGAAGAGCACGAAGATGCGCGTCAGGTCGCCAGGGATCTGGCTAAGACCGAAGAATACCAGACCGCGATGAAGCTCAGAAAGAAGGTCGAAATGCTCTTCGCCCATCTCAAGCGGATACTCGGCCTGAGCCGGCTTCGATTACGTGGACCATGCGGTGCAAATGACGAATTCCTCCTCGCCGCCACCGCCCAAAACCTCCGCAAACTGGCTAAGATCTTTCCTGCATCGCAGCAAACGCGCAAAGCCTGACAAGAAAGGCGCTTGCGCCGAATTTGTAAGTGCCATTTCTGCATTCGCAAACGTTAGTTTTTCAACAGAATGGGCGGATTGCGGACTTTCGCTGCGGGTGCTCGGCCTGCGCCTCGGAAATGCGAAAGCGGCCATTCAGAGACCGAAAGACCCATCCACCCGTGCTGCGTCTTCCACCAAGGTCAGAAATGCGCAGATTTCGACCTTTGCAAAGTTCAGTCCGCAGGGTCTCGCTGGATGGTAGGGGCAGCCCATTGCTGCCGGTCGACCGCACCAGTTGCTGCATTGCCTCTTTCCCCGAAGCCGTCACTCGACCAGCTGAACCCCGCCACCGCGCGAGGGATCGGGACAAGATGGACGTCCAAGTTCGCTCAATGTCCCCCGCTGCCCATCCAAGAGATATGTCGCACTTTCTGAAGCAATCCGACATGATGACTTGTATATGCTAAGAGAGAGATGGCGGACGTGAACACACCAAAATTCGACACGGAACAGAAGGTTCAGGACTGGCTCGAAGCAGTCATTGAACAGGACGCATTGTCGGACTTCATCATCGGAGCCGATCAGGTCAGTGAATCTCTGGAAGGGCATGAGTCGCCAGAATTCAAGCCTTCTTTTCCAATCGACTATATTACTCGACTCGGAAATTTGAGGGCCGCGCAGCACGTATTGGGAGAGCTTCACACTCTTGAGCTGGTCAGCAAGAACAGTCGCAGCATATCCCGCGAGAAAGGGGAACGCCTCTTTGTCGACCTGCTCTATTGCGCGCGAGAAACCTCCCGCTTCGTTCTGTTTGAGATAAAGAATCAGGATGGCAGTGCCCGCGAGGCGGTGACAGAGATCATGGCCTATGAGCATGAAACACTGAACCATACGCCCTTCTCCAGCGCGAACGATGTCATGATGGTGATCGTATCGCGCAATTTCTCGACGCTTCTCGATCACGCCATTACCGGCCTCAACAGCTGGTCTCGTCGCCGTGTTCTGTGCCTGCGCTTCGAGGAAAGCGAAGCAGACCCTCGACTGGTCGTCCATATTCCAACCGCCTGGAGCGCGATAGGTCAGAAGGGACTGGCGGTCGATGGAATCGTGACGGCAACGCTGTCCTTCACACCCTCACCGGACCTCGACGAAGACGATATACATGCCGTGTGCTCGACTGCTGCCGGTCTGATGGTTCGAGAGGCAGAGCGTTCCGGGGGCTCTGGCTTTGCAATGGTCGCCTACAACCATCTTTATCCCGGAATGGCCGTCTCCCCCTATCTGATCCTCGCGGGTGTCGTGAATCCCTTCAGTTTCATGAAGAGGGCACAAAGCGAAGGATTCCTAGAGAATAGCCGCTCCCCCATATCCGATTACATTCTGGAGAACGGTCGAACTGGGGACCTGTCGGCATGTTGGTCGTGGCTTTCGAATGACGGAGCGCCGCCGTCCAGTATTTGAAGGGATATGGTTCGCCGGAATGGGCGCTGTCTCAAGGGTGGGAAGACATCCGAAACATCGAACGGTGGCGTTATCCGGGATTGACGCTGGATCGCCACATCATGCCGGTCTCGGTCGATTTCTGGGGCGTGTTGGGTGATTATGCGCGAGACGCCGTTCGCAATGTCGACCGCATGCGGAATTTCATGACGAGCTGCGCCAGACCTGGCATGGACTGGCGCCATCCGATCCTCGGCGTGCTTCTGCTCGACGAAATTGCGTCGGCACCCCCGCTGATCGACGGCCAGTGGACCTTTTCCGCCATGTTCAGATTGGGATTGCTGCTTGGCCGATTTGGTTCGCTTTCCGCTCAGATCGCGGATGCCGAACCAGAGCAGCAGCGCCTGCTGAAAGCCAGTTCATTTTGGGCCGAGGTCGATATGGCTGGCATGCTTCAGGAGGTAGCACTGCGCTATATGTCAGCCGAAGACATGGATGAGGCCCCGCCCACCATCTCCGTGCGTCGATGCGAAACCGGAGATGAGGCTTTTGCGTCCGTCTCTGCCTTTGTCGACTGGATCTCGCGAACTTTTGTCGACGAAGAGGAAGAGTTGATGCAGGCGGCGTTTTCCGTTGGTTGGCACGTTTATCCCATTTTTGATCCTCAATTCGATGCAGGGCAGAACAATCCGCAGGTCGCGTCCCTTCGCGAATTGGCAGTAGCTAAAGCGCGAGACTGGCTCAAATGGTCTGTCGTAGAGGCCACTGGAGATGGTCGGGATGCTGGCGCGGCAACCAAGGCTATCGCAGAAAGCTTTGGCGAGCAGGTGCCTTTGAGCGAGGGGAAAGACGCTGCTTTGGCTGCGGTCGATGAACTGAGTCCGGTAATCCTGATCGACAAGCTACTAACCGAAATCCCTAGGATCGTCGATAGTTGGCATCCCCAACTCGCCCATACATTGGCACCCGTAGCATCGATTGGCCATGATTGGGACTGGCTCGAACAGCAGATTGCGGCTGCCCGTAAGCGTGGAGAGAAGCACCCCTGCATCTCCATTGGCGCGGGCGGAGAAATTGCCGTGAGCATCCTACCGCCAATGCCCTGGATCCCGGTGGTTGACGACGTGACCGAGAAAGTCCTGCTGTCCAGCAACAGCAGCGGATCTGAAATTATTCTGGTGGTTAGCTGGGAGGATCTGCGGGCTGGAAAAGTACCAGGGCTTTCGTGAGATGTTAACTTTGGGGGCCCCACAAACTTCCAACCTCCCTTCCTCCCCGGTGGAGCGTGCCTAGGTGATATCGTCGCATCTCGGAATGTCAGCTTGTGTGGAATGCCGCGGTTGTCGCGCTGCGGTGCCGCATGTCGGCTATCCGCCCGACCTGCGTGAGCAACCTTCGCGCCAAGACGGTGGATAGCGGGTCCGCTTCGGGCTGGAAGAGGTCATCCGGTTGGTCGCGCCGAGGCCTGAAAGGTTAAGATTCGCGTGCCGCGCCGACGCAAGTCCGGTTTGAGCCCACCTTGCATAATGCTGCGTGTTGCACGAACGTCAGCTTCGACGCGTTTTCAATGTAAAGTAGCAGCCAAATGGCTCTACTGAACCTACCTTCTTCAATTCTGATCAGACTTTGGCGGGCGATATGGATTTTCACTATACAGAACCGCAGAACGAACTAGAGAAAATGCTCGGTGGCTTCTTCTGCATTAACGCAGTTGGAACTATTGAGCACGGCGATGACGTCAAGTTCAGCAAGTTCCTTGATGATCACGAACCGCCCCCTCACATGGTCGTTTACATCGATTCCGCAGGCGGTAATTTGGAGGCGGGGATTGGAATAGGTAGGAAAATTCGGCAGTACGGCCTCTGGACAGATGTGGGCAGATATCTGTTGGAGCCGCCCGACCCGTCAAGGCCCTTGGTTCTAAGAAAACGTGTCAGCGGTAGGTGTATGAGCGCGGCCACTATGGTCTACTTGGGAGGGCGTTTGAGATTTCTTTCGGAGGGCAGCAGATTTGGAGTACATCGCTTTTCCTTCAAGGACCCACTGCCAGAACACATTGGGAAATCTCAAGAGCTTTCCGCGAAGATCGCGTCCTTTGTCAGTGACATGAGGGTTTCACCCGAGTTCTTGGAACTGTCATCCGCCACCGATGCGAAAGAGATCGACCTAGTAAGCGAACTACGGCTAAAAGAACTTCGCGTAGTCACAGGCGGTCAAACCGATGCAATTTGGACCGTACAAGCTCGCGGCGGTATAATGTACGTTAGAGGAGAACGGGATTCTATCTACGGACGCCATAAGGTTATGTTGGGTTTCATCAAAGATGCTGGATTTTTCTTTTCGGCAGTCATTGAAGCCCAGAACCGCTTCGAAGAATTGACTGGCTTTGGCGTCGTGGAAATTACTCTCAACGGGGAAGACATCAAGTTCGACATATCGGATGAATGTGAACGTTTCACAATTGGCACAGACGTACATGTCTTCGCAAAGATATCGAACGATCAGGCTCGGATAATCAGCGAGTCGGAGAGCATTGGCGTTCAAGTCAAGTTCGTGCGTGAGGCTCCTACATTCTTAGGCATCGGCGCGATGGATACAGAAGGGGGCGTCGAACAGCTCTCGACATTCTACCATAGTTTCTCAAAGTGAATTTGGTCCCAAACCCTTGGAAAACGGACATTCGATTGGCCAAATTGAACGGCAACTTCGTCCCGCACTGCCGACACTCAATATCGTATCAGTGACGCGGTTGCAGCGAAAGTCCGGTCTGACGGACCGCACCGCAGCGATGACCCGTCCGTCGGATGACCTCTGTGGGTGGCTCCCGCATT
>NZ_PYIB01000079.1:0-1311 GCF_009129705.1 Roseobacter sp. TSBP12 | reverse complement strand
CTGAACTTGTTGCCGTCGGTCCTCGCCAGACTGTGCCTCAGCAAGTTTCTTTTCCGCCAACTCCTTCGCGCCAGTGGCGATGTTGAGTTCCGCCTCGGCCTTCGTGACAGCCTCCACCGCTTTCAGGCTATCCTGCTCCGCATTGCGCCAAGCCGTCTCAAGATCACGGGCCTGCAAGGCATTCCGGACAGCCTCAACGCGCTTGGCTAGCTCTTCGACCTCGATCGTTTTCTTTTCTAGATCATCGACAGCCTGCTGTGCCGTGTCGGCAGAAGAAAATGCCTTTTCGATTTGCTCGCCTTCGGTCAGAGCTTTACGCGCAGCTTCGTTTGCCATCTCCGCACCACGCTGAACGCCCTGCTTTTGTTCGACTTGGGCTTCGGCTGCGACAATCCCAAGTTCAAGCGCTTCGGCGCTCTCGAACCCGCGCTCCTCGAGTCGAGCCAGGTAGAGCGCACGCTGGTCGCGCAACGCTCGTTCTGCCGCTGAGGCTTCTTCCTTCAGCCTTGCGGCGAGATCGCGATAGACCTTCACGTCGAAGAGATCCCGCAATATCTCGACCCGCGCATCCGTTTTTGCGGCCAGGAACGTCTCGAACTTGCCTTGCGGTAAGAGCACGATCTGTCGAAACTGATCCGCCCCGTAGCCAAGCAGCGCCTCGACCTGCTGCCCTACTAGCGAGACCTTCTTTTCCGCAATGACACGGCCGGACTGACTCGGACCAAGAGTGTCCACCGGAATCCCGGTGACGTCGAATAAAGAGGCTTCCGCCGCGTCCTCAGTGGTCCCTTCACCGCGTGCCTTCGGACGTTCCTGCGCCGGACGACGACGGATTAGGTAGGCCTTGGTGCCCAGCTCAAAGACAAATTCGACTTCGGTAGGTAGATCCGAAGCGGCGTGATCCGAGCGTAGTGAACGTGGTTCCTGATCGGTCTTGGTTGGTGCCCCGAAAAGCGCGAAAGACATCGCCGAGAACAACGTCGACTTCCCAGCCCCTGTCTGGCCGTAGATTCCGAACAGCCCTGTCTCCAGCGCGGAGCGAAAATCTACTACCTCGGTTGTCGCAAATGGCCCGAAGGCTTGAAGCGATAGGCGAATGGGTCTCATGTCTGCTCCTCCCCGGAGGCTCCTGCGTGGAGCTTTTCCGCGACGATCGCGACTTCGGTGGCGTATGGTTCCCGGCCGAGCACAACTTTCACGAAGTTGCCAATCATCTCGATTGGCGTGACCGCGGCCCGCCCACTGCCGAGCACCTTGGTCTCCGCAGCGCGCTCCTGCCGGGCATAGGCCAGATGGCAAGCATTGGGATAG
>NZ_PYIB01000078.1:0-721 GCF_009129705.1 Roseobacter sp. TSBP12 | reverse complement strand
TCAGCGCGTTGCGCGCCGACATGGATCCGACATGCGCGAAGCTCCGCCCCTGCCGACGCCCCGCCAGCCGCGCGTCGATCCGCGCCGCGGCCTGGCCCCGGATGCGCTCATCCTCCCAGAGCCGCCCCATGACCGAGGCGTAGAGGGCGAGCGGATCAGCCATTTCGAGAGTTCCGGTTCTTCAGAAAATCATCGGGCATCGCCGTTCGCGTTCGAGGCTTGCCGAGAGGCAGCGAAGGGCGATTCAATTCTGAACCGGAACTCTCCCGCACCAGCCTTAAACCGCCGCCTGTCACGGGCGAGCTGTCCTCCAGAACCGCGCTCTCCGTCCCCTGCCCCTCTTCCTTTTGCGGTCCCTCCTGATGACGTAGCGCCTGTGCCGCATCCTTCATCCGGCCCAAATCACGGCTCATGGACTGCGCCAGATCAAGGAGTTCGATCAGCACCGAGCGGTCCGCCTCCGAAACCTCCAGCCGACCACGATGGACCGCCTTGGCGAGCACCAATCCGGCGTCGCTCACATCCTTCGCCTGACGCCACGCGGCGCAAAATTCCGCGACCAGATCACGGGGTACGTCGAGGAAACCGCACCGTCCGCGCAGCACCGCGTTGAGTGCCTGGGATCGGTTGGCAAAGCCCCGTTCACGCCACTCCGCGTCGAAAGCGTCCAGCTCGGATCGGCTGGCCCGGAACGCCACTGTCTCGCTCGGATCGCGCACCG
>NZ_PYIB01000077.1:0-9687 GCF_009129705.1 Roseobacter sp. TSBP12 | reverse complement strand
CCTGATCATCGGCCCAACAGGGCAGAGCGAGTAAGGTGGCCACACACAGGGTAAGATGGGATAAAAGGCGCATGATCCCTTGTCTCAGCTCCGCGTAAAACCCGAGTGACAACAACGAAAAGAAAACGCCCCAAACCATAAGGCTTGGGGCGCGCTGTGCTCAAAGATAAAGAGAAGGGGCTTAGCCGATGGCGGCCGCTTTCACATCTTCGTCAATGTAGGGTAGGTACTGTTCAAAGTTCGCGGAGAACATTTTGACCAGTTTCTCAGCCTGTGCATCAAAGGCGTCTTTGTCGGCCCAGGTGCGGCGCGGGTCCAAAAGAACGTCCGGCACACCCGGAACAGAGACCGGAACCTCAAAGCCAAAGTTCTCGTCCTTGCGGAATTCGACCTCGGCCAACGTGCCTTCCAGCGCGGAGTGCAACAGGTTGCGCGTGGCTTTGATTGGCATACGCGAGCCAGTGCCAAAGGCGCCGCCGGTCCAGCCGGTGTTGACCAACCAACAGGTCGCGCCATGTTTCGCGATTTTTTCGCGCAACAGGTTGCCATAGGCTTCCGGGCGACGCGGCATGAACGGTGCGCCGAAACAGGTGGAGAAGGTCGGGAGCGGTTCGGTCACGCCCACTTCGGTGCCCGGTGTCTTCGAGGTGAAGCCGGAGAGGAAGTGATACATCGCCTGTGCCGGGGTGAGGCGCGCGATTGGCGGCAAGATGCCATAGGCGTCACAGGTCAGCATGATGATGTTTTTCGGATGACCACCGAGCGAGGTCGGCGATGCGTTGGAGATATATTCCAACGGGTAAGCACAGCGCATGTTGTCGGTCAGGCTGTTGTCTTCGAAATCAAGCTCTTTGGTGTGCGCGTCATAGACCATGTTTTCGATGACGGTGCCGAATTTGGTCGTGGTCGCGTAGATCTCCGGCTCGGCTTCGGCCGAGAGATTGATCGTTTTCGCGTAACACCCGCCTTCAAAGTTAAAGGTGCCGCGCTCGGACCAGCCATGTTCGTCATCGCCAATAAGGACGCGCGACGGATCGGCGGAAAGCGTGGTTTTGCCGGTGCCAGACAGACCAAAGAAGATCGCGGTGTCGACCGGATTGTTCGGCGCGTGGTTGGCGGAGCAATGCATCGCCATCACGCCTTTGCCCGGCAAAATGTAGTTCAAAAGCGTGAACACGCCTTTTTTGTTCTCGCCCGCATATTCGGTGTTGCCGATCAGGATGATCTTTTTGTCAAAGTTCAGGGCGACAACGGTTTCCGAACGACAGCCGTGACGCTCTGGGTCGGCTTTGAAGCTCGGGCAGTTGATGATGGTGAAATCTGCGGTGAAATCGTCGAGTTCTTTCAACTCAGGACGGCGCAACATGGTGCGGATAAACAAACCGTGCCATGCCAACTCGGTGACCATGCGCACGTCAAGACGGTGGGCCGCGTCGGCACCGCCATAAAGGTCTTCAACGAAAAAATCTTTGCCTTTCATATGCTCAAGCATATCGGCGTAAAGAACATCAAATTTGGCCGGGTCCATCGGCTGGTTGTTTTCCCACCAGATCGTGTCTTCCACGGAGGGGGTGCGCACAACGAATTTGTCTTTTGGGGACCGGCCAGTGTGTTTGCCTGTGGTCACAAGGAACGTCCCGCCTTTGCCAAGCGTACCTTCTTCGCGTTTCAGGGCTTCTTCGATGAGCGCAGGCTCAAGAAGGTTGTAATAGACATGGCCAAGCCCTGTGATGCCTTGGTCGTCAAGTGTGAAAGCCGGGTTCACGCGTCCGGTTGTCATAGTGCAAACTCCCTGCCGTGTCCTTGACGGCGTCTCTGAAACATAAATTCTCGCGAAAGGGCCATTCGCGGCCGGACAGTCCCTCTCGTCCGACGACCGTGCTATAGCATGCTCGTCGCGTCCGTAAACAGGACCCAGATCAAGAGTTAGCGCAACCATGTTGGAGTTAGCGTAAACAAGCCGAAGTGCAGAATGTGAAACGGCCAGACTTAAGGCGTTGTCGCAAGAAGGTGAGACAAATTAGCCATTCCTTGAATCTTTTCGTTTTGGATTGTCATAGCTGATGCATGTGATTCGCGGTTTCGCTTGATTTGGCCTGGCGAAACGCGGATTATGCTAAAAAAAATGAACCAGTTGAGCAGTTGAAGGAAACGGAACATGTCCCGCATCGCATTGGTTGACGACGACCGGAATATCCTCACTTCCGTCTCCATGACCCTTGAGGCAGAAGGGTTTGAGGTGGAAACATATAATGACGGGCAATCGGCCTTGGACGCGTTCAACAAACGTCTCCCCGATATGGCTGTTTTTGACATCAAGATGCCGCGTATGGATGGGATGGACCTGTTGCAGCGTGTGCGGCAAAAAACCAATATGCCGGTGATTTTCCTCACCTCGAAAGATGATGAGATTGACGAGGTGCTGGGCCTTCGCATGGGCGCGGACGATTACGTCAAAAAACCGTTTTCCCAGCGCCTTTTGGTTGAACGCATCCGCGCGCTTTTGCGTCGTCAGGAAGTGATTGAAGGCGGTGAAGTCGGTGACGCCGAGGAGACCAAGGTGATTGTGCGCGGTGAATTGGAAATGGATCCGCTGCGCCATTCCGTGTCTTGGAAAGGCCGCGATGTCACGCTGACGGTGACGGAATTCTTGTTGTTGCAAGCGCTTGCTCAACGTCCCGGTTTTGTGAAATCGCGCGATCAGTTGATGGATGTGGCCTATGATGATCAGGTCTACGTCGATGACCGCACCATTGACAGCCACATCAAACGCCTGCGTAAGAAAATGCGTACCGTTGACAATGAATTTTCCGCCATCGAAACGCTTTACGGTATCGGTTATAGGTACAACGAGGAATAATGGCCCTTTCTTCGCGCATGGACCTCTCGGGAAAGCGCCCGTCTGATGACGCAGACGTCGTTCTCGGGGATGACTGGATTGCGCCGCGCATTTCGGATGCGGATTTGCGCGCCAAACGGGAGCGCCGCCGCTTTATCGCGATCAATCGCTCTCCTCTGGCGCAAAAGATCATAACCTTCAACCTCGTGGCCATCATTTTGATGGTGGCGGGTATTCTCTATCTCAATCCGTTTCGCGACAGTCTTGTGACCCAACGTGAAATGGCCATGGTGACAGAGGCGGTCCTGATCGCTGACATGTTGGAAGTGACGGCAGGTGTTGATGGTGTGTTGGATGCGACCGACGGAACCTCTGATGCACAATCCGTACTGAATGTGCTTGAAATCCCGCTGCGCGAAAATGTCTTTATCTACGACGCCGAAGGGGCTCTGATTGCCTCTACCGAAGGGATGCCGCGTGTGCGCCCCGCCAATGTGGCCGGGTTGCGCCGGGATGGGCGTTCGACAATGATTTCGGATTTTTTGACCGGGGTGTGGTCGATGATCACTCTCACAAAATCCAAAGAGACCGGCGATCCCAAGGATGCCGCCGCGCATGTCTCGCCGCTTGTGTCTGGCGCTTTGCAAAATGAAATCCACGTTAAAACCGGCAATGATGCAAATGGCTCGGCCCTCTTTGTTGTCGCCGCGCCGATCACCATCGACCTGGAGGGGCAGACGCGTACGCTGGGCGTGGTTGGGCTTGCCTCGGGCGAAGGCGAAATTGATGAACTTGTCCGGGTTGAGCGCGAACAAATCCTTCAAGTTTTTGTCATCGCGATCCTTGTGTCCATCGGCCTGAGCCTTGTTTTGGCCTCGACCATCGCCAATCCTTTGGCCGATCTGGCCGCTGCCGCTGAAATCGGACGCGACAAAAACAGTCGCAAAGTGGCTCCGGGTCGTGTACGCATCCCCGATCTCTCCGGTCGCCCTGATGAGATCGGGCGTCTGTCGTCTGCTCTGCGCGGGATGGTGTCGGCGCTTTATGACCGGATTGATGCCAACGAACAATTCGCGGCTGACGTGGCGCATGAAATCAAGAACCCGCTGGCCAGTCTGCGCTCTGCCGTTGGGTCACTGCGGATGATCAAGAAAGAAGAGCATCGGATCAAATTGCTCGATGTGATCGAACATGATGTGCGCCGTCTGGACCGTCTTGTCTCTGATATTTCCAATGCGTCCCGCCTCGACAGTGAGTTGGTGAAAGAGGAAGAAGAGGAATTCAACCTCATTAAAATGCTTACCAATTTGATTGAGTACCTGTCGCAAGAGGCGCAGGACAAAGGCATCGAATTCATCGCCGATATGCCCGACAAACCGATTGTCATTTCCGGTCTTGAGGCGCGTTTGGCACAGGTCTTTGTCAATCTGATCACCAACGCTGTGTCATTCTGTGAAGATGGCGATGCGATCCGTGTTTGGGTGCGTAAACGTGACAGCCGCGTTTTGATTGTGGTCGAAGACACCGGTCCCGGCATTCCCGATCAGGCGCTGTCCAAAGTGTTCAAACGCTTTTACTCAGAGCGCCCCGCAGGTCAGTTTGGCAACAACTCCGGGCTTGGTCTTGCCATTTCAAAACAGATCGTCGAGGCTCATGGCGGTGTGATCTGGGCCGAAAACATTCGCCCAACCGATGCTGATATCACATCCGATCCGCTGGGTGCCCGCTTTGTTGTGGGCTTGCCGGTGTGAGCGGCCACCAGACAGACAAAGATCAAAGGCCGGCGCAGGACAGCACCGGCCTTTTTTGCGCCGCCTCAGAGGTCGCGCCCCTGAACCTGCATGCCAGTTGCGTGGCTTATGGGGACACCAGAGGCCTGTTGATCCTGGGCCCTTCTGGCAGTGGCAAGTCCACATTGGCCCTAGAGATCATGGCTTATGGCGCCACTCTTGTGTCTGACGATCGCACCATCTTGACCAAATCGGACGGGGGCCTGATCGCGACGTCCCCGGCGCCGATCCGTGGGATGATCGAAGCACGAGGGGTGGGCTTGCTTGCGGCTCAGACGATTCCCGCCGCGCGCATTTGTGGCATTGCCGATCTGTCACAGGTCGAAATGGAGCGCTTGCCCCTACCACGAGAACGGGTCTTAATCGGGGTCCCGATTCCCCTGCTTTTCAAGGTCGAAGGCCGCCACTTTGCCCCGGCTTTGGTCCAATGGCTCAAAGGAGGCCGATGCGCGTGACGAGTTCTGACGACAGCCCTTTGTCACAGTCGAAATCCCAACGCCGCGTGGTCTTGATCACGGGGCCTTCGGGGGCTGGGCGCTCAACCGCGATCAATGCGCTTGAGGACCTTGGCTATGAGGTCATTGACAACCTGCCGATGTCGATCCTGCCCCGGCTGTTGCAAACGCATGGGCTGACGCGGCCCTTGGCGCTTGGCTTGGATGTGCGTAATCGCGACTTTTCGGTGAATGCGCTCATCGAGGTGATCGACGAATTGACCCGCAACCCGGATCATGACGCTGAGGTGCTTTATCTCGACAGTTCGCCTGAGGTGCTGATCCGGCGTTATTCCGAGACTCGTCGTCGTCACCCGCTTGCCCCGGCAGAAACAGTGCAGGACGGCGTGGCGCGCGAAATTGATCTTTTGGCCCCGATCCGCGCGCGGGCGGATATTCTGATTGATACGTCTGAGATGACGCCGCATCAGTTGCGCGACGAGATTGAACGCTGGTTCGCGGAGGGGCATCAGGCCGATATGGCCCTGACGGTGCAGAGTTTTTCCTACAAGCGCGGGATGCCGCGGGGCGTCGATATGGTGTTTGATGTGCGCTTTTTGGCCAATCCTTATTGGGAGCCAGAGCTGCGCGCGCTGAATGGCATGGACGCAAAGATCCAAGACTATGTGCAGCGAGACCCGCGATTTGCGGCATTTTTCGAGAAAGTGTTGGAATTGACCTTACTTTTGTTGCCGGCCTACCGCGAAGAGGGCAAAAAACACCTCTCCATCGCGTTTGGCTGTACCGGAGGACAGCACAGATCGGTGACGCTTGCTGAAATTCTATCCAAAGCCCTTGCAGAACATGATTGGCAGGTGTCAATTAGGCATCGGGAATTGGAACGCCGCCATAGCGGCCTGTGATCGGGGAATCTCGCGTGATCGGAATCGTCATTGTCGCGCATGGTGGATTGGCCAAGGAATACCTTGCAGCCGTCGAACATGTGGTGGGCAAGCAAACGGGCGTTGAGGCAATTTCCATTGAGCCGGATCATGACCGATCGGCCAAGCAAAAGGAAATCTGCGGCGCGGCTGATGATGTCGACACCGGAGATGGTGTGGTGGTCGTAACAGATATGTTTGGCGGCAGTCCGTCCAACCTGTCGTTGATGGCGTGCCATCATGACAATCGTAAAATCATTTACGGCGCGAACCTGCCCATGTTGATCAAGCTGGCAAAATCGCGTCACAAAACGGTCAGCGAAGCGGTTAAAAATGCCTTAGAGGCGGGCCGAAAGTACATCGACAGTTTCGACGTGCTTGGCTGATAACGATAAGAAAAACGACAGGAAAACGGCATGACATCGACGACGAGAACGCACGAGATCATCAATGTGAAGGGTCTTCATGCGCGTGCTTCGGCGAAATTTGTCGAGACGGTAGAAGAATTTGACGCCAGTGCAGAGGTGTTCAAAGACGGGATGAGCACCTCGGGTGATAGTATCATGGGGCTTTTGATGTTGGCAGCCTCCAAAGGAACCACTATTGACGTGTCAACGAGGGGACCCGATGCTGATGCCTTGGCAGATGCGTTGGAGGCCCTGATCAAGGACCGATTTGGCGAGGATATGTAAGTGGCTCACCCGCAAGACCAAGCGACCGAGACCCAGGTGACCGAGCCCCATGTGCCAAAGCCCGGCGACGCGGATTTCATCAAGTATGACGGTCGGCGTCTGTCATATGCGGGAACCTATTCGGATCCCTCAAAGGTGGTGGTCATCCGCTCCATTGAATGGATCACCGGCAAGCTGCCCTTGTTGCGTCGCATCCGTCGGTTCGAACGTATGGGCACACCCATGGGGCAGCCATTCTTTAGTCAAGCCCTTGAGGTGATGGGAATTGACGTCACCACCCCCGAGGAGCAGATAGCCAAAATACCCGCCACGGGTCCGCTTGTGGTGGTGGCAAATCATCCGCATGGTTTGGTCGATGGTTTGGTGATGGCGGAGTTGATCGGCAAGGTACGTACGGATTACAAAATCCTGACGCGCTCACTTTTGACCGGCATTCGCGAGATTGATCCGTTCATGTTGCCGGTGCCGTTTCCGCATGAAGAGGACAGTCACCGTAAATCCATCCTCATGCGCAATGAGGCGATGGATACATTGAAGGCGGGCGGAGTGATCATCCTGTTTCCGGCGGGGGCCGTGGCGTCGTCTGAAACATGGTTTGGCCCGGTGAAGGAAAAAGAATGGAACCCGTTCACCGCCAAGATGGTGTTGAAATCGGGGGCGACGGTGTTGCCAATCTATTTTCCTGGGCGGAACACGCGGTTGTATCAAATTGCCGATAAAATTTCTGCGACCATCCGTCAGGGGCTTTTGCTGCATGAAATCGTCCATGCACTCAACAAACCGCAATCGCCCATTATCGGCGATCCATTGAGCCCGGATGATTTGAACGATTGGCAGAAAAAGACCCGCGAATTCATGGCGTGGATGCGCACACATACTCTTGCGCTTGGCGGTCGCACGGACTGAACCAAACCCGGAACACATATGAAGAAGGGGCCATCGCGGCCCCTTTTCTATGTCGTTATGTGATGTTTATCGGGTCGGAACCGGCGTCTCTCCACGATAATCATAAAACCCGCGCTGGGTTTTGCGGCCCAGCCATCCGGCTTCGACATATTTTGTCAAAAGCGGGCAGGGGCGGTATTTCGTATCGGCCAGACCATCATGCAGCACGTTCATGATCGCGAGGCAGGTGTCCAGTCCGATAAAGTCAGCCAATTCCAAGGGCCCCATCGGATGGTTTGCCCCGAGTTTCATCGACTCATCAATGGATTTGACCGATCCAACGCCTTCATAGAGCGTATAAACCGCCTCGTTGATCATCGGCATCAGGATGCGATTGACGATAAACGCGGGAAAATCTTCGGCACTGGCGGCGGTTTTCCCAAGCGATTCGACCACTTTCAATAGCGCATGATAGGTGGGCTCATCCGTCGCGATGCCGCGGATCAGTTCGACCAGTTTCATCACAGGCACCGGATTCATGAAATGGAAGCCCATGAATTTTTCCGGTCGATCCGTGCGTGAGGCCAAGCGGGTGATCGAAATGGAAGAGGTATTCGAGGTCAGAATGGTTTCGGGTTTGAGATGGGGCAAAAGCCGTTCGAAAATTGCATTCTTCACATCTTCGCGCTCAGTCGCCGCTTCAATCACCAAGTCACTGACCCCAAGCTCTTCAAGTTTGAGCGTCGTAGAGATTCGAGACAGCGCAGCATCCATTTCAGATTGCTCAATTTTGCCGCGTGACACTTGCCTCTCAAGATTGTGCGAGATGGTGACAATCGCCTGATCCAGCGCGTCCTGAGAAATGTCGTTGAGCAACACGTCATAGCCCGCCAGCGAGAACACATGTGCGATGCCATTGCCCATTTGTCCCGCACCGACGATGCCTATGTTTTGGATGTCCATTTTGTTACCTTTAGGATGTGTCGCCAGTCTGTGTGCCAAAGTTTACGCATGCGCAGCGCGCTGGTTCAAGGGGCAAGGTGACGGCGCCTTCCCATAAAATTTGCGTTGAATTGGCGGTTTAGCGATTTCGCAACTTGTATCTGCGACTCTGCTCTGTGGGTGAAATAACAAACCAGTGGGTGGACACATGGCTTACCAAAATAGGGGCGAAGGCTCCCTCAATTACTATCCGTGCCGCTATGGCAAATCGAAACTTCTGTTCCGCGGCCCGCCAAAGGACCTTGAGGAGGCCTATGTTGCCTTCCTAGGCGGAACCGAAACCTATGGCAAATATGTTGAGTTTCCCTTCCCGGATCTTGTTGAATCCGGGCTTGGGGTCGAAACTGTCAATCTGGGCTGCGTTAACGCTGGCGTCGATGTGTTCCTGAATGATGAGACGGTTCTGGACCTGTGCCATCATGCGAAAGCCACAGTGGTTCAAATCGCGGGCGCACAAAATATGTCGAACCGATTCTATGCGGTTCATGCACGCCGCAATGATCGTTTTTTGCGCGCCTCGACCCTGTTGAAAACGATCTATCGCGAAATTGATTTCACCGATTTCAACTTTACCCGCCATCTGCTTCAGACTCTGGAAGCGGTGTCTGAGCAGAAGTTTGATATGGTGCGACAGGAGTTGCGCGACGCGTGGTTGGCGCGGATGCGGACGATGGCGCAGAAACTTCGGGGCGATTTGGTGCTGTTGTGGCTGTCGGATCATTCTCCCGATGATGAGGAGGCCTGCGCCAAAATCAGTGGCGATCCGCTTTTCGTTAATCGAGATATGCTTGAGGATATTCGTCCTCTGGTCAAAGATATTGTTGAGGTGGTGGCGACCCGTGCAGAGGTTGAGCAGGGCTACGACTTGATGGCCTATTCCGACCTTGATGCTCCCGCTGCCCGCGAAATGCTGGGCCCGGTTGCCCATTCCAAAGCCGCGACTGCCGTTCAGGAAGCGATTGCGCGTTATCTTTGAAGCATCGAAAATGCGTTTGATACCCATAAAAAGGCCCACCGGTTGGCGGGCCTTTTGTCCTTGAGAGCGTGAGCTCAGAGTTTCCCGGTCAATTCGGGCACGGCTGTGAACAAATCGGCGACGAGGCC
>NZ_PYIB01000076.1:0-3755 GCF_009129705.1 Roseobacter sp. TSBP12 | reverse complement strand
TCGCTCCAGACCCGGCGGGACGGGGTCTGATGCCGGAGGGGGCAGAATAGTACGCTAAGGGCTGATTTTGGCCCCTGTGCGGTGCAGGGTTCTGTAGATCGTTGGCCTGGAGACCGCGAACAGCTCAGCCAGATCACTGATAGAATACTCGCCGGTTGCATGCATGCGCGCGAGTTCTTTCTGTTGTTTTTCAGAGAGTTTTGGCTGTTTTCCACGGAGTTTGCCCTTTGCACGGGCGATGGCCATGCCTTCTCTCGTGCGCAACCGGATCAGATCGGCCTCAAACTCGGCAAAGGTAGCGAGAATGTTGAAGAACATTTTGCCCATGGGATCCGTCGGGTCGTAGATAGACATCCCCAAGGCGAGCTTGACGCCCTTTTTTTCCAGCTGTTCTGCGATAGCGCGTGCATCGGGGACGGACCGGGCAAGGCGATCCAGTTTTGGCACGACCAGCACATCGCCTTCGCGCACGGCTGCCAGTGCCTGGTCGAGACCGGGGCGGGCGCGGTTGGTGCCCGTCAGCCCGTGGTCGGTATAGATGAGATCCTCCGATACCCCCAAGTCGCATAAGGCCTGCCGCTGTGCGGTCAGATCCTGTTTGTCGGTCGAACAGCGGGCATAGCCAATCTTGGTCACAGTCATGTTCAAATTGTACGATTAAGGGGCCGCATGTGCGAATCAAATCGTACCAGCTATACGAGATATGTTGGGATGTGGTTTCTCTGCCCTTGCCAACCCTTGTGACACATGTCCGCTGAGCGACCCTCTTACGGACACCCATGTTCATGATTTTGGAAGGAACCACATGCCCCGCCGGAGAATGCTGACCGACCGCCAGCGGGCGGCGCTGCTTGACATGCCAACTGAAGAAGCGTCGATGCTGCGCCACTACACCTTGGCGGACGACGATCTGGAAATCATCCGCGCCCGTCGCCGCCCCCACAATCGTTTCGGCTTCGCCCTGCAGCTTTGCGCGCTGCGATACCCAGGTCGGTTGCTGGCGCCCGGTGAGGTCATTCCTGCGGCAGTGACGCGCTTTTTGGCGGCGCAACTCGGGCTGAGACCCGATGATCTGGCAGACTATGCAACGCGGGAGGAAACCCGCCGTGACCACCTGGCCACCCTGCGCAATCTTTACGGCTACAAGATGTTTACTGGTCGAGGGGCGCGCGACCTGAAGACCTGGCTGGAGAGCGAAGCCGAAACCGCCCGGTCGAACGAGGATCTGGCCCGGCGCTTTGTAGAGAAGTGCCGGGCGACCCAGACCATTCTACCTGGGATCACAGTTATCGAACGTCTTTGCGCGGATGCACTTGTCGCTGCCGAGCGACGGACCGACACTCGGATTGCCGACCGGCTGAATGATGAATTGCGCGGCCAGCTTGATGCACTGCTGACTGAAAGCGCGGACAGCTCTGTCACCCGCTTTGTCTGGCTGCGCCAATTCGAGGTTGGCCGAAACTCGGCCGATATAAACCGCCTGCTCGACCGGCTTGAATTCTTGCAGGGCATAGCGTTGGATCAATCCATCCTGTCCGATGTGCCGCCTCACCGCATTGCTCGCCTCCGACGACAAGGGGAACGGTATTTCGCCGGCGATCTGCGGGATATTTCAGGCGACCGCCGCCTTGCCATCGTCGCGGTCTGCGCTTTGGAATGGCGCAGTGCCATTGCCGATGCGGTGGTCGAAACCCATGACCGGATCGTCGGGAAGACATGGCGCGAGGCGAAACGCGCGTGCGATGCCCAGGCGGATGACGCAAAGGCGGCTCTGAAGGACACCTTGCAGGGATTCTCAAACCTCGGATCAGCACTGCTGGAAGCGCATGAGGATCAGGCGCCCCTGATTGAGGCCGTTCAAAACGCGGGAGGCTGGTCATCGCTCAGGGGGCTTGTCGCCACCGCTGCCCAACTCACCGACACATTGGCTGCCGATCCGCTCGCGCACGTTGTTCACGGGTATCATCGCTTCCGACGATATGCGCCCCGCATGTTGCGGGCGCTCGATATTCAGGCCGCACCGGTAGCCGAACCGTTACTCGCCGCCACCGCTATCGTCGCAGGAACGGAAACCACCGCCGACCGGCCCGTGACCTTTCTGCGCCGAACCTCGAAATGGCATCGGCACCTGAATAACGATGATGGGTACCGACTGTGGGAGGTGGCGGTCCTGTGCCATCTGCGCGATGCCTTCCGTTCCGGTGATATCTGGCTCGCACATTCCCGCAGGTATGGCGATCTAAAGGACGCGCTGGTCCCAGCCGAAGTCGCCCGGGCCACGCCAAAACTGGCCATGCCGTTCGAACCGGATGCCTGGCTGGCGGATCGGAAGTCTCGCCTGGCCGCGGGCCTACAGCGATTGGCCCGCGCCGCCAGGGCCGGTGCCATTCCGGGCGGGTCCATCGAAGACGGCGCCCTCAAAATAGACCGGCTGACTGCCGCTGTCCCCGAAGAGGCCGATGCCATGGTGCTTGATCTTTATAGCCGCCTGCCGGAAATCAGGATCACCGACCTCCTGCTCGAAGTGGACGACGAGATCGGCTTTACGGAAGCATTCACCCATCTGCGCACCGGCGTCCCGTGCAAGGACAGGGTCGGCATGCTGAATGTGCTGCTGGCCGAAGGACTGAACCTTGGCCTCAGCAAAATGGCCGGGGCCACCAACACCCATGATTATTTCCAGCTTTCGCGCCTGTCGCGGTGGCATGTCGAAAGCGAGGCGATGGCACGCGCCCTGGCCACAGTTATCGAAGGCCAATCTGCCTTGCCGATGGCCCGGTTCTGGGGCAGCGGTGTCACCGCGTCCAGTGACGGGCAGTTCTTCCCCACCACGCGCCAAGGCGAGGCGATGAATCTGATCAACGCCAAGTATGGCCATGAACCCGGATTGAAAGCCTACACCCATGTCTCCGACCAGTTCGGCCCCTTCGCCACCCAGACTATCCCGGCCACGGTGAACGAAGCGCCCTACATTCTGGATGGCCTGTTGATGACCGACGCCGGGCGAAAGGTCAGAGAGCAGTACGCCGATACTGGCGGGTTCACCGACCACGTCTTCGCCGTCACCGCTCTGCTGGGCTTCCAGTTCATACCCCGCATCCGGGATCTGCCATCCAAGCGCCTTTACCTCTTCGATCCAACATCCTGCCCAAAAGAGCTGAAAGGCTTGATCGGTGGCAAGATCAGGGAACCCGTCATCAGTTCGAACTGGCCCGACATTCTGCGCAGCGCGGCCACCATGGTGGCGGGCGCAATGCCTCCAAGCCAACTGTTGCGAAAATTCGCCGCCTATCCCCGGCAGCATGATCTTGCGGTGGCATTACGGGAAATCGGACGGGTTGAACGGACGCTGTTCATCATCGACTGGCTGCTTGACGCCGACATGCAACGCCGGGCTCAGATCGGCCTGAACAAGGGCGAAGCGCACCATGCCCTCAAGAATGCCCTACGCATCGGGCGCCAAGGCGAAATCCGAGATCGAACAACTGAGGGGCAGCATTTCCGGATGGCCGGGCTGAACCTGCTCGCCGCCACCATCATCTATTGGAACACCAAGTATCTTGGTAAAGCTGTGGCTGGACGTCGTCGGTCGGAACTGGATTGCTCTCCTGACCTTTTGGCGCACATCTCGCCCCTCGGATGGGCTCACATCCTCCTCACCGGCGAATACAGATGGCCCAAAAGGTGAGCAAAGCCCCTTAACGTACTATTCTGCCCCCTCCGGCATCAGACCCCGGGACTACCATGATTTCCTC
>NZ_PYIB01000075.1:0-2891 GCF_009129705.1 Roseobacter sp. TSBP12 | reverse complement strand
CGGGACTACCATGATTTCCTCACCACGCCGATCCTCCGGCAGGCGCTGACGGTCGTCGTTCCCGAATACGATCAGGTGGCGCCAGTCCTTACCAAGCCGGTGCGCCCCGGTCTCCACGCCCTGGCGCAGGGCTCGCTGTTACAGGCCTTCGCGCTGACGGTTGGCATCGACCGGATCATCGAGGATCCGGTCAAATGGGCGATCTCAATCAAGCTCATGAGCGACGCGGAAGGGCAGGGACGGGTCCGGGAAGCGCTCCGATCATGGCCACTCTCGTTGAGGCGACGCATCTCGGCCCGGTTCTGGCGCGCTGAGCGCGACGAGAGCGCACGCCAGTCTGCCGAAAAAGCCGCGAGACAGCGCCAGTCTCACAAATACCGCACCATCCAGTCTCATAAATACCGGTACAGAATCTCATGAACCCCGACTCGCTTTTCAGGGAAGTGCTTGAATCTCATGAATTCCGGCCATCCGACAAAAAAACCGTTCTTTATGAGACTGTATCGTAGCGTATTACAATATGTCCGATAATGCAAACTTATTGGACATTAGAGCAAGAGATAGTGTGAGGCGGTTTCTACGCTATTTACTGGCCGAAAGCGCCGTATTGGGATAGCGTCCCGGCATGACGTTTGCTCGCGACACCCGCACCAGCGACCCTGAAACGATACCCCGGATGCCAGCCTGGGTCATCGCCACACGGGTTGAAACCCTTGAAGATGTGGCGTTTTTGTCAGGTGCAGCGCTTACTCACCTGTATCATGTGTTTGCACGAGACGATGTCCCCCAAGCATTGTTGCGGGACCGGCTGGCCCTGCACGCCGCAGAGGCATGCGTGGCGCTTTCCGGTCGGATGGAGAGGGCGGGGGAATTGCGCGACGCGGTGCACCTCCTGCGTCCCGGCGACCTTCCCGGTCCGGCAGGCGAAACCTACCTTGCCTGGCGTCGCGCGGTGGAACGGTCGGTGTCGGTCAAGGCTTTGAGCCGAGCTTTACCGACCATCGAGTCTTGCCAGATCGCCACGTGGCTGGATGCGGGAAATGGGGCACCGCTGACCCGTACCGCGGTGGTGCTGGATGCTGTCCTGACGGAGGCACCCCGTGCCGAAGTCCCGGCCTTAATCCTCGCGGACGCCGCCCTCGCCCAGGCGCTTGGTTGGGATCATGTCGTGCCGCTGCTGGCCGCGGGTTTGAAACGCACAGACCTGCGCAAGCGGGGCCACGATTTGCGCCTAGCCTGTCATCGCGCTGTGACCGCATCCGCGGTCGAGGCCACGCGTCTGGCTGTCGACCTCTCGCGTCGGGCTGCGCTTTTGAAAGGGGTTGCGCCAAAGCTTCGAGCCAAAGGGGCCGGGGAGGCGGTTGAGATCTTCCTGACACAGGATGCGGTGGCCCCCGCGGCCTTGCCTTTGCCGGATCGCGCCGCGCGGCGACTCTGCGACCGGCTGGTCGATCTCGGCGCGGTCCGTGAGCTAACCGGGCGCGACACATTCCGGCTCTACGGGGTGTAGCCATGAGCATGGACAGCGAAAGTGGGAACCGGTTTCGCGGTTCGGACATGCGACCGGAAAGGAAGTCGAAGGATCGACCAGAAGCTGAGCTTGATCGCGAGTTGCTCGACCTGCCACCGGAGTTGCGCTGGCGGGAATGGATGCGCCGGATCGAGGCGGTGCTGTTTGCCTCTGCCTCGCCTGTACCGCGCGAGGATCTGGCGCGCATAGTGGGGCAGGGGACTTCGGTTGATCTGCTGTTGGAAGACCTTGCCGCTGATCTGGAAGGGCGGGCGTTCGAGATTGCCATGGTCGCAGGGGGGTGGATGTTCCGGACGCGGCCTGTTTACGCGCCTGCGATCCGCGCCGCAGCGGATGTCGGAGACCAGTTGCTGGACCTGAACGAGTTCGACGTCGCGATTTTGGCGGCCATCGCCTACCACCAGCCGATCACCCGCGATGGGCTCAAAGACATCTTTGGCAAAGAGATCAGCCGGGACCTGATCGGAAGGCTGCATGCGCAGGGTCTGATTGGAACTGGGCCGCGCGCGCCGCGTCGTGGTGCCCCCTATACCTTCGTGACCACAGACGCGTTCCTCTCAGCTTTCGGGATGGAGAGCTTGCGCGACCTGCCAGACGCTGAACAGCTGAATGACGCTGGGCTGGCCGCGCGCCCTTGAAACCTGCTTCAGACCATCAGGGCACCTGCCGCTGCTGATGGAGCCGCGCGGCCGCCTGAACGAGATCCGCCAAATGCGGGCCAGCGGTGGTAGAGCAAGGCCCAGCTTTGGGCCGAGGCAGGACGGCATCGCTGAAGGATGTGACCAGTCCGCTCCAAGCTGGCGCAGCCTGAGCGACGCGTTTCCAATAAGAGATCGCGGGACTTCTTCGCGTTCCGAAAGGCGTCGACCGCCCTTCCGTCAATTGCCGAAGCAGATGATAGCGATCTCGATGAGGGAGGCGCGCGATGGACATGCGCTGTTTACCAAATTGAAAGCAGGCTGATCCAAGAAGGTCCGGGAGTGATCGCCCCTCTGCCATTCGATGCCCTGCTGCATGCAAACGAAGCAGATCGTCGATCAGGCGCTCCAGACGCCGAACTCCGTTGGCGGCGGGACGGGTGCGTTTGCAGAGGGCCGCGCCGCACCAGGCGCAGATCTGATGCGGCACAAGACGCTTCTGGCTGAACGGAGCCAATCCTTGTCCGCAAGACGGGCACCTGTCTCGAAGCCGACAACCGTGACGAAAGCAAGAAACGCGTGTCGCCAGGCTCCAGCCTCGGCGAAAATAGGGCGTTTCGTCTTCCGCCAGACAGGCCGGGCAGAATTGCAGCCAGGTCGCCTGCGTCTTTGGTGCGCAACTCTGCTGAGGCGATGCCCGCTGTCGCGTAGCCCTTAATTGT
>NZ_PYIB01000074.1:0-5779 GCF_009129705.1 Roseobacter sp. TSBP12 | reverse complement strand
TTTTTCCCCTGACCCTGCGGGCCATTCCTCGCGGATCAAAAAGACCGGCGCCGACTACTACACGCTGACCATCCGCGACCACGGCTTCAACGCGAACCTCGGCAAGGCCGCCAACCAGGACGATCTGTCCCTGCAGGCCGTCATCCCTTGGGGGCCAAAAGACGCGGCGTGACGAAAAGAATCGGCCGGGGCAACCCGGCCGATTCTCATTTTTCGCTTGCCACTGATACGGTCGACTTACGCGTTGAAAAGCTTTCGCGCCGCTCACTAAACGAAGTAAATGAAGTTAGATCTGAGTGGTATTCAACCTTGCAAAGTAAAAGCGGAGCATGAGTGCCTTCGTAACTGGGACCGGCATTGACGATCTGGGTAGGCAGCCATTTGACAGCCGTGCAGAGCGAAAAAATACAAATATAACAGTTAGATATGACTACGTTGGCACGGAACCACGGTCTCATCTCGCGTGGCTAAGAACCCCGTTGAATCTATATGTTGGGCTGCGATCTAGGGTTGTCGCCATGGTTTGTTGTGGCCTCTAGACTCGCTGGCGACTGAGGTGAGGCCGAACAGCCGAGCAATAAACGTTGTTAAGACTCGATTTTCCGTGTAGATGACACTTTAAAGAGCGAATTCGCTGAAAAAGCGATATTTAGAGGGCGGGCAGATGCGAGAAAGGTCTTTTGAGGCTGATACGAAGGATCAACCCTTCGACGAGATCATCCTCCAGCAGGGGGAGCTGATATCTGATCGCCTCAACATGTTGCGGCAAGAACAGTATCCTCCGGACGCTCAAAAAGGTCTACGTCAGTTTTCCCTAGCAGAGGTCGCCTACTACCTCGGTGTCACGCAGTCGACAATCAAGAAGCTCCACCTCGAAGGTAAGGGCCCCGATCCGGAAACTTCGTCGTCGGGGAGACGTAGCTATTCAGCTGAACAAATGCTCGAACTGAGAGCTTATCTCGACAAGCATGGCCGCCCCGGTAAACGCCGTTATGTCCCCTATCGGCAGCCTGGCGAAGAACTGCACGTCGTGTCTGTCGTGAACTTCAAAGGGGGTTCCGGAAAGACCACTACCGCCGCCCACCTCGCGCAGCACTTGGCGCTGAAGGGGCATCGAGTTCTTGCGATCGACTTGGACCCTCAAGCCTCGCTCACAGCTTTGCATGGCATTCAGCCTGAACTCGACGACGTGCCTTCGCTCTACGAAACACTTCGGTATGATGACGAGCGCAAGCCGATCTCAGAGGTGATCCGGCCAACAAACTTTCCCAACCTAGATATCGTTCCGGCAAGTCTCGAGCTTCAAGAATACGAATACGATACCCCGGTTGCTTTGACGAGCAGCGATCCCCATGAGGGCCGCACCTTCTTCACTCGTATATCGAAGGCGCTTAGCGAGGTTGATGACCGTTATGACGTGGTTGTGATCGATTGCCCTCCTCAGCTGGGCTACCTCACGCTCACTGCTCTCACGGCTTCTTCCTCAGTCATTGTGACGGTCCATCCTCAGATGCTGGACGTCATGTCGATGAGCCAGTTTCTCCTGATGCTGGGCGGGATCATGAAGACGATCCGTGACGCTGGAGCGAACATGCGCCTGAAGTGGTTCCGATACCTCGTAACGCGATTTGAACCAACGGACGGTCCCCAAAAGCAGATGGTTGGGTTCCTCCAGGCGATGTTCCCAAATCAGATGCTGTCGGCTCCTGTGCTGAAGTCTACGGCGATCTCCGACGCCGGGATCACCAAGCAGACGCTTTACGAAGTTGAACGGTCTCAGTTCGTGCGGACTACTTACGACCGCGCAGTGACATCTTTGAATGACGTGAACGACGAAATCGCCGAACTGATCCACAAGGCTTGGGGGCGTGAATGACTAAGGTTTTGACAGCCGTGCAGAGAGCCAGTTTTGACAGCCGTGCAACTGTCGAAATGCGCGCTGCGCGTCGGTTGGATTCGGGCGAAAGGGAGATGGCTTGATGGCTCGCAAAGACCTCCTAAAGAGCGTTATGGCCGGCTCGCCGGAGCAGCCCAAGGATTCCGGTCGCTCTGGATACGCAATGCGCGGTGCTTCGAAATCGATGAAGGTTTCGATTGATAGCCTTGCGGAGAACTCGAAGCGTCTCCTTGAAGGCGAAACCATTGTCGAGATCGATCCGCAATTGATCGATGTGTCATTCGTTTCGGATCGGCTTAGTGATGACGATGTTGCTTTCGACGAACTGAAAGCATCGATCGCTGCAGGTCGCCAGGACACGCCGGTATTGCTTAGACCGCATCCGGAAGCGGATGGCCGCTATATGATCGTCTTCGGGCATCGCCGTGTGCGAGTTGCTTCGGCGCTAGGCCGTAAGGTTCGCGCAGTTGTAAAACCAATGGACGATGTGGCTCACATTCTTGCTCAAGGGCAGGAAAACACTGCGCGCGCAGATCTCTCTTTTATTGAGAAGGCCCTATTTGCGAAGAGCCTCTTGGATATGGGGCAAGCAAAGGACGTGATCCAGTCCGCCCTTACCATCGATGGGACGTTGCTTTCACGGATGCTGTCAGTGGCGCAGAACGTCCCTCGGCACGTCATCGAACAGATCGGGCCAGCCAAGCAGATTGGGCGTGATCGCTGGGAAGACTTCAAGAAGTTGGCTTCGGAACCATCGAATGACAAGATCCTCAAGGAAGCTTTGGAGTTCGACGGGTTTCAGAACCTCGACAGTGATGCTCGCTTTGAGTTCCTGCACAGCAAGCTGGCAGAAGCGGGCAGGGCGCCGAAGCGCCGAAAAACGCGTGCCATGCCCAAGAAACGAACCTGGACTGCCGGCAAAGGCCGCATCAAGGGAGTCGTCGGTCGTTCCGGAAAGGCATTCAGCATTTCGCTTACGGCACAAGATTCAACCGAGTTCGGGGACTTTCTCTCGGGTCGGCTTGATCAGCTGTACAGCGAATTCCTCGCGACGAAAGAGGAGCAGTCAGAACAATGATCTAGGCAAAAGAAAAGCCCCCAAGCAGCGTGGCCTGAGAGCTAATCTGAAAAGTTTGGTCGCTTAGAGGATATCTCTCCCGCGAATCACTGTCAACAAGAACGCCACTTTGGCGAACGGCTTTCTTTTGCCTCCACATAACTGGAGGTGAGAAACAGGCATGAAACATACAGGTTGGCGCAAGCCGACACCGGGTCTTGGCATTGCAGAGCAGCTTGCCCAAGCCGGTGAACGAGTAGCTGTACCCAAAACGCGGGCGTTCGTCGCCGTGAAGCGGGTCGGTGCATATATTGGCCTCAAGGCCGGAGACATGATGCTCCTCGACACGCTCGGGGCCTTCACCCAGGCCCAGGACTGGGAGGAGGGGCAACGCCCGATCGTTTGGGCGTCGAACGCCTACTTGATGGAACAGACGGGTTTCTCGCTTTCTGCGCTGAAACGCCATGCCCGACGCCTGGCAGAGATCGGCGTGATCTCCTTCCAGGACAGCCCCAACGGCAAGCGTTGGGGCCGCAGGGACGCCGATGGACGCATCATCGAGGCCTACGGCTTCGATCTGTCGCCGCTGTCGGCACGCGTCGAGGAGTTCGAGGAGCTCCATGCCGAGTTGCAGGCCGAACGCGAGCTCTGCCAGCGCCTGAAGCGTCAGATCACGGTGGCACGCCGGATGATCCGCGCGCGGATCGACGCGGCCGTCAGCAGCGCGCTGCGTGGGCCCTGGACGCAGTTCACAAGCCTTTTCAAGGAGCTTCTGGACCGGCTGCCGCGCCGCCATGAAGCTTCTGAGCAGCTTGCTCGGCTCTTGACGTGGTTCAAAGAGCTTCAGGAGCGTGTCGAGGCTGCCTATCTCAAGGCAACCGAGGCCGCCCAACCTGTAGAAAACACGTCGGAAACCAAGGAGCAAGTTCTCAAGAAGCCTCAAAAAACGAACCCCAGGGAGGTCATTTCTGACCCTCATATACTAATTACAAACCAACTTAATCCTGTAACTAGTAATTCCTCAGAACATGAGGAAGTCGCGGCCGTGGTGCCCAATGCTCAGCTGGAAGAGTGGGTTGCCGAGGTGCGCAAGAAGCGTGCGGCGCTGGATCTGCCCACTGTGATGCAGGCCTGTCCTGAATTTGCGTCCTGGGCGCGCAATATGGGCGGATTCCTGAAGGACTGGGGCGATCTGCATCGGGTTGCCGGGCAGCTCAGGCCGATGATCGGAGTGTCCGAGCATGCCTGGAACGTAGCGCAGGAACGGCTCGGCAAACAGGTGGCGACAGCGGCGCTGGCGCTTGTTTTCGAGAAGCATTGCGCGGGCGAGGTTTCTTCACCGGGCGGCTATCTGCGGGGTATGGTCGAAAAAGCCGGGGCAGGGGAGCTGCACCTCGAGCGCAGCTTCTATGGCAGGCTCAGTGGGCAAGCGGCGTGACGGCGCTCGCGATCAGAGACCGGCGGCCTTGGTCAGGTTCACTCGGAACCGATCACGGTGGCGCTGGTAGCGACGAGTCATCTCGGCCGAGGCGTGCCCCAGATGCTTCTGGACGTAGCGCTCGTCGACTTCAGCCGAACTGGCGAGGCCTGCGCGCAGACTGTGCCCGGAGAATAGCGCCTGGCGTTCCTTTTCTGGCAGCTCGGAACGGATGCCGGCATCTAGGACGGTGCGTTTGATCAGCCGGGCCACATGCTTGTCGTTCAGCCGCGTTTCGGATGCCCGTTTGCCATCGCGCGAGGTGCCGACAAAGACTGGACCGAAGTCGATCTTCGCAAAGTGCAGCCATTGTTCCAGTGCATGTACGGGGCAGGTCTGATCTGTTGACCCGCGGCCAATCTCGACCTCACGCCAGCCAGTCTTGGCATTGAGGGTGAGCAGGGCGCCTTTGTCGAAGGTCTCGATCCAGCCGCCCGAGTCCGGCGTGTCGTCCTTGTGAACGTCGAGGCTGACGATCTCGGACCGGCGCAGCCCGCCAGCATAGCCGATGAGTAGAATCGCCCGATCCCGCAGCCCGCGCAGGTCGTAGGGCAGGGTGGCGATCATGGCGAGAATGTCCTCGGCCAGGATCGCTTCCTTCTGCACCGGTGGACGCGCGTGCTTGCGCTTGATCCCGGCCAGCACTGTCGCGATGTGACGGTTCTTGCGCTCGAGGGTGAAGCCGCGTTGCGCATAGTTCCACGCAAGGCCTGAGAGGCGGCGGTCGATGGTGCTGACTGATAGGGGTCGGGACGCCGACTGCGAAGGGGAGGGGCCTGACCCAGCGGCCAGATCCGCGAGGTAAAGCCCGATCATCTCGGGAGACGGCGGTAGAGGCTCGATGCCTTTCATCCGGCACCAGCGCGTGAAATGCGCCCAATCCTTCGCGTAGGCTGTCAACGTGTTGTCGGACGCTGCAGCGCGGGCATAGTCGCGGGCGGTGTCGACCAGGCGATCAAGGCTGCCGGACCCCGCGACATGGGAGGGCAGCGCGATGCTGTCGCTTTTCTCTTGATCGCTGTCGCCGTTCTGAGCGATACTAAACGCACCAGAGTTTGATGACGTCGACCTTTCGTCCTCTGTGGGCATTTTCCAGAAAATCCTGTCGGTCTGCCGGAATTCTTGAGACTGCGTTCCATGTGTTTTCAATAGCTTGCCTGTGTCGCATTTCTGAAACCGATTCAAGGTATGTGAGACTGGACGCCGATTTGAATCACCATTGGTGAGACTATCCGGCATCCATGCACTGAGTAAGTTATGTCCGATAATTTTCCAGCTGACAAGGATTGGGAAGAGGCGGAGTTTCGCGCCCGGGTGCTCGCGGAGCTGCCGGCCCAGCTGACTCAGG
>NZ_PYIB01000073.1:0-6106 GCF_009129705.1 Roseobacter sp. TSBP12 | reverse complement strand
GCGCCTGCCCCTCTCCAGCTCACGCTCCGCCTTCGGTGTGTCCGGGCCTTGGCCAGCTGCAAGGTGACCATCATTGCAACGCAAACAAGGAGAAGAGCAATGACCACGAACTGCATCAAATTCACCAGCGCCGACTTTGAGACCGCCAAGGGCGTCGGCTCCATCTCGACCCTGACTTTTGATCTCGACATCACGGTCGAACCCGTCGCGAGCGCGAACCCGATGGCCCCCACGCACCGCGTCCTCGGCCGCTCCCCGCGCGGCAAGCTGGTCGAATGCGGCGGTATCTGGAAGAAGCAGAACAAGGAGACCGGCGCCGACTACTACACGCTGACCATCCGCGATCACGGCTTCAACGCCAATCTCGGCAAGGCCGCGAACCAGGACGATCTGTCCCTGCAGGCCGTCATCCCTTGGGGTCCCAAAGACGCCACCTGAAACCAAAGTTGGCGGGGGCTTACCTCCGCCAATTCGTTTACAGCTGTAAAATCAACCTAGATCGCGGTCGTGGATATAGTCTCTTCAAGCGTTGATAGACACTAAATAGAGGAAAAATCTTGACTTAGTCGCGTGAATCACTGCTTTTATCCCCAAGTGGCGCGAAAAAGGCCACATTTTCGAAATTGGGGCAACCAGATGATTCCTGTGACACCATTGGCAAGTGAGCGCCCTTCGGCTCTTGCAACGGAGATTTCCGAACGACTCAACGCTGCCATCAGGGAACATCTGCTCTCTGCTTTTGCCCCAGACAACACTAAGACGCTACGCTCTTTTTCGGCACCTGAGGCCGCTGAGCTCTTGGGAGTATCCGGACAGTTCATGCGAAAGGTTCACGCTGAGGGTACAATCCCTGAACCAGACGATATCCGGGGTGGCCGGCGCTACTATACAGCCCAAGAGATATGGGACGCGCGCGAAGTTCTAGAGAAGACCTCTCGGAAGAAAGGCCGTTATCTGCCTCGCCGCTCGGGAGAGGAGCAGTTGCAAATTTGGCAGCTGATGAATTTCAAAGGTGGTTCTAGTAAGAGCACGACGAGCGTCCACCTCGCTCACTACTTTGCTCTTCGAGGATATCGGGTCTTGGTTGTTGATCTGGATCCTCAGGGATCTCTCACATCAATGTGCGGGATCAGCCCTGAAATCGAGTTCGATGGACTGACTGTCTATGATGCGATCCGCTACGACGAGCCGGTGAACATGGCTGATGTCGTCGTTCCAACATACTTTCCAGGGCTCTCGATTGCGCCGTCCCGCTTGATGCTGTCTGAGTTTGAGACTGAGTCGGCCGTTCATTCGAACCCAGACCAACCATTCTTTACTCGTATCCGAAATGCTTTGGCACAGGTAGAAGATGATTTTGATCTGGTGTTGATGGACAGCCCGCCACAGCTTGGTTTCTTGACCATTGCTGGGATGGCTGCCGCTAGTTCTTTGATTGTCCCTCTAACGCCATCGATGTTGGACGTTTCGTCAACTGCTCAGTTTCTTGAGCTAGCCGGAGCGTATATGGGTGTGATTGAGGATGCTGGCGCAACTCTCCAATATGATCACTTCAAATTTCTGATCACGCGAGACGAACCGACGGACGTTCCCTCTCAGCAGCTAACGTCTTTCATGCGGGCTTTGTTTCAAGACCGTGTCATGTCGGCAACCGCCTTGAAGAGCACAGCGATCAGTGACGCGACCATGCTAAAGCAGTCGATTTATGAGGTGGTCCGTTCCGAAATGACACGGGCCACATATGACCGTGCAAAGGGTTCCATGGATGCTGTGGGACATGAGGTCGAAACGATGATCCAACAATCGTGGGGGCGTAAGTAATGGCTAGGAAATCACTTCGCGATATGTCCGGAATTGCAAATACGATCGCTCGTTCTGGCGGCGCGCCGTCAGAGAGGTCGTCGAAGACCAGTGCTCCGGCTTTGGGTGCCCTTCAAGGTTCTCTGGCATCTATCCGAGAAATTGATCCCAATATAATCGACGATTGGGGGCCAGTAGATCGCCTTGAAGAGTTTACAGCTGTAAACGTCGAAGACGATGACGAGAGCTTCGAAGGACTAAAGAACAGCATCCGAGAAGGTGGTCAGCAAGTGCCCATTCTCGTTCGGCGTTCAAAGGCGATTGAAGGGCATTTCGAGGCTATTTACGGGCGGCGGCGCTTAAAGGCCTGCCGCGAAATCGGAATCAAGGTTCGCGCGAACGTCCAAGATATCGACGATGCTACGGCTTTGCTGGCGAAAGGGCTGGAAAATGCCGCGCGCCGGAACCTCTCTTTTTACGAGAAGGCGCGGTTCGCCGTGGCCATCCAGACAGCGGGCCACGACGCGGCAACTGTTCGGCAGGTTCTCAATCTCTCTCCGTCGGGTCATTCGCACCTTACAAAGGTAACACAGAACGTCCCGGTCAAGATCGGCGACCTGATTGGCGCGGCACCAAAGTCCGGGCGTCCAAAATGGACGGAGCTGGCTGAATTATTTCTCTCAAAGAAGCTAACTGAACGCGTAGCGCTCGATATCTTGGCCAGAATCAGCGCCTCATCGGGTTCGGATGATCGCCTCGAATTTCTCATTAGGGAAGCGACTAAGCGCGGTGCGAAGACGTCGAGCGGGGTTAGAGAGATAACGCCGTTGGAAGGCGTGACTATCAAAGCTGGCCGCGGAACATTGTCATTGTCAGTCAAGAAGTCTGGCGCGAACGCTGAGTTTGCAACCTGGCTTGAGAGCAATCTCGCAGAGATAATCAAAAAATCCTATGCCGAATTTACAGATGTAAATTTGGTGGATGACAACTGAGGACGAGCAGAAAGGAGGAACGGCAAACAAAGAAAACCCCCGAAACCGGAGCTTCGAGGGCTGCTGCGCAGAGCGCAATTCTTAGATTAGACACCTGGAATCTAGCAGCCAACGAATCACCACACAAGAGAAAACGCTTCTGAGCGAACGGGATTTCTTTGTTGCTGGCATAAAGATGGAAAAAATTAGTGATGCTCCACAGGGAGCGGCTGAGACAGTCATGTCTCAGAACAAGAGAGTTATGTCTAACATAAGCCATCCGTCAGGGTGGCGAAAAGCAACGGCCGGGCTGGCTACGGCTGAGCAGCTTGCCCTAGCCGGTGAACGGGTGGCAGTACCCAAAACGCGGGCCTTCGTCGCCGTGAAGCGGGTGGGGGCCTACATTGGCCTCAAGGCAGGAGACATGATGCTCCTCGACACGCTCGGGGCCTTTACCCAGGCTCAAGACTGGGAGGAAGGGCAGCGTCCGATCGTCTGGGCGTCGAACGCCTATCTGACGGAGCAGACCGGGTTCTCGCTCTCCGCGCTCAAGCGCCATGCACGGCGGCTTGCTGAGATCGGCGTGATTTCCTTCCAGGATAGCCCCAATGGCAAGCGCTGGGGCCGCAGGAACGCAGATGGGCGTATCGTTGAGGCCTACGGCTTCGATCTGTCGCCGCTTTCGGCGCGTGTCGATGAGTTCGAGGGACTTCATGCCGAGTTGCAGGCCGAGCGCGAGCTCTGCCAGCGCCTGAAGCGTCAGATCACTGTGGCGCGCCGGATGATCCGAGCCCGGATCGAGGCGGCTATCAGCAACGCGCTGCGCGGGCCCTGGAGCCAATTCACGGGGCTCTTTGAGGAGCTCTTGGACCGTCTTCCGCGCCGTCAGGAAGCCTCCGAGCAGCTTGTACGTTTGCTCTCCTGGTTCAAGGAACTCCAGGAACGGGTGGAGGCGGCCTATCTCAAAGCGACTGGCACGGCGAAGCTTGTGGAAAACACTGGTAATATTGATGCCCAAGTCATGGAGAAGACTCAAGAAATGAACCCCAGGGAGGCCATTTTCGAACCTCACATACTAACTACAAATCAACTTAATCCTGTAACTAGTAATTCCTCTGAAAAAGAGGAAACGGCGGGTGTGGTGCACAATCCTCTACCCGAAGAGCAGGTTGATAGGGATCTGGAAGACTGGGTTGCCGAGGTGCGCAAGAAGCGGATGGCGCTCGATCTGCCGACAATCATGCAAGCCTGTCCGGAATTCGCGTCCTGGGCCCGCAATATGGGTGGTTTCCTTAAGGATTGGGGCGATCTGCACCGGGTTGCCGGCCAGCTTAGGCCAATGATCGGTATCTCTGAGCATGCCTGGAACGTGGCGCAGGATCAAATGGGCACCCAGGTGGCCACGGCCGCGTTTGCGCTCGTTTTCGAGAAACACAGCGCAGGCGAGGTTGCCTCACCCGGCGGATATCTGCGGGGTATGCTCGAGAAAGACGGGGCAGGGGAGCTGCATCTCGAGCGCAGCTTTTATGGTAGGCTCAGTGGGCAGGCGGCATGACGTATTGATCAATAAGTGGCGTTGGCATATATTGCCAATAAAGGAGACCTGACCCATGGTGACACGCAACGTTGTCCTGACTGAAACCCAAGACCATCTGGTTCAAGCACTAGTGGCGTCCGGGCGCTACCAGAATGTGAGTGAAGCAATGCGCGCTGGCCTGAGGCTGCTCGAGCAGGAAGAGGCGCAGATCACGAGCATCCGCCAAGGGCTTCTCGAAGGTCTGGCGCAGGCCAAGGCGGGTGATCTTGCTGAGGGCAGTGGCAAAGATGCGATCCGTAGGGCCTTTGCGGCTGCGCACGCGCGTTCATGAGCCGATCCTTCCGGCTGACCCGTCGTGCGGAAGCCAGCCTCACTGAAATCGCCAGATGGACGGTCGAAACTTTCGGGCTGCGCCAAGCAGAGCTTTACGAGGCCGAATTGCTCAACCGCTGTGAAAGTATCCTGAATGGCCAAGCCCATAGTCGGAGTTGCGCAGTTCTCGTTGATGATGTCGAAGATCTGCGGTTCATAAGGGCAGGAGAGCATTTCCTGGTCTTTCTGGATCGATCGGACGAGGTCATCATCGTGGATATAATCCATTCCCGCAGCGATCTCCCTCGCCATGTTGCCTCACTTTCGGCTTTGAAGTCCGAGGACTCCTGATCCACGTCACAACCCGGCTGCCTTCGTCAGGTTCACCCGGAACCGGTCGCGGCGACGCTGATAGCGGCGGGTCATTTCGGCCGAGGCATGCCCGAGCTGTTTCTGGACGTAGCGCTCGTCGACTTCGGCAGAGCTGGCGAGACCGGCGCGCAAAGAATGGCCGGAAAACAGCGCCAGGCGCTCTTTCTCGGGCAGGTCAGATCGGATGCCGGCGTCCAGGACCGTGCGCTTGATCAGGCGCGCGACATGTTTATCGTTCAGTCTCGTTTCGGATGCCCTTTTGCCATCGCGCGAGGTGCCGACGAATACTGGGCCGAAGTTGATTTTCGCGAAGTGCAGCCATTGCTCGAGCGCGTGCACCGGGCAGGTTTGATCCTTGGAGCCGCGACCGACCTCGACCTCGCGCCAACCGGTCTTGGCGTTGAGCGTGAGCAGGGCACCTTTGTCCAGTACCTCAATCCAGCCGCCAGAGTCCGGCGTGTCGTCCTTGTGCACATCAAGACTGACGATTTCCGAGCGGCGCAGGCCGCCAGCATAACCCAAGAGCAGGATCGTCCGATCCCGCAGCCCGCGCAGATCGTAGGGCAGGGTGGCTACCATCACGAGAATGTCTTCGGCCAGGATCGCTTCTTTTTGCACAGGCGGGCGCGCATGCTTGCGCTTGATCCCGGCCAACACCGTGGCGATATGGCGGTTCTTGCGATCGAGGGAAAAGCCGCGCTGTGCGTAGTTCCAGGCGAGGCCCGAGAGGCGCCGGTCGATGGTGCTGACGGATAGCGCAGGGGAGGGGCCCGACCCGGAGGCCAGATCCGCCAGATAAAGCCCGATCATATCTGACGAAGGCGGCAGAGGCTCGGTGCCCTTCATCCGGCACCAGCGTGCAAAATGCGCCCAATCCTTCGCGTAGGCCTTCAGCGTGTTGTCGGAGGCGGCGGCACGCGCATAGTCGCGGGCGGTGTCCACCAGGTGATCGAGCGAGCCGGAGCCAGCCACATACGCGGGCAGGGCGATCCCATCGCTTCTGTCTTGACCTCTCTCGTCGCCTTGAGCATCATCAGACTTACTAGAGTGCGATGACATCGAATTCTTGTTGTCTGAGTCCATTCATTCCCCGAAAATGTCGGTCTGCCGGAAT